>JAVHQA010000154.1:7303-12049 GCA_036170875.1 Nitrospirales bacterium | reverse complement strand
AGCGTGGCCATGAAGGTGCGGCTGGCGGCCTGAATGGCGCCGAGGCCGGTGCCCGCCAGGATCGCGACGATCCAGAAGTGCCAGGAGACCTCCACGAAGTATGCCGCCACCGCCACCGCCGTCCACTGGAACAGCATTGCCATGACGACGAACTTCGGGCCCCGGACGTCCGTAGCGCGGGCCCATCCCGCCGACCCCGCCAGGGCGGTGATCTGGATCACCATGAACAGCGCGATGATCTCGGTCATGGCGAAGCCGAGCGTTTTCGCCGCGAACACACCCGCGAACGCGATGACCGTGTTCACGCCGTCCTCGTAAATAAGGTAGGCCAGCAGAAACCGCCGCATCGCCGTGCGCGCAGGTGATGTGACGATCTCCCGCAGTGTGGCCAGGGTATCACGCAGGCCGCGCGAGACGGATTCATGGAGCGTCATGGGATGCCGGGCGTCAGCCGGCAGGACCACGAAGGCGGGGATCGAGAAGAGGCCGAAGAGGGCTGCCGCGGCGAGGAAGCATCCCCAGTACGCCTGCGCGGCGGCGAACGGCCAGGCGGCCAGGAACGCCGCGATCGACCCCGCATAGCCGACGGCGAACCCCGCGGCCGAAACCCGTCCGAGTTGCTCGACCGGCGCGATGCGCGGCAGGTACGAATTGTAATAGACGAAGGCCGCCTCGAACGCAACGATGCCGATGACGGCGAGCGCAAAGCCCCACAGGACCATGCCGGGCTGGACCGTCGCCAGCAGCGCGGTCGCGGCGACGGACAGCAGGGTGAATCCGATGAAGAAGGGTTTGCGGACGCCGGCATGGTCGCCGATGCCTCCGAGGAACGGGGAGGTCAGGGCGACAACGGCCATCGAGACGGACACGGCCAGCCCCCACCAGAAATCGCCCCGGCCGTCCGCGTTGCCGACCACGGTGTTGGCGTAGTAGGCGGGAAAGACGGTTGCATAGACGATGGCCGAGAAGGCGGAATTGGCGAAGTCGTAGAGCGTCCACGCAACGATTGTGCGGCGCGGTGATCCTGTCACGGCGCGCAGGATAGCACAGGGTGCCGGGCAACGCTACCGGGGGTGCCGGGTCGCGCCGCCGGTTCTTTTGCCTTTTGTGGAAAGGCCGGATTATGGTATCGTTTTCCGCATGTCCGGCAGGAAGCCATCCGACCCCATCCGTTTTCTCTACACGTTCAAGTTCCCGGACGGCATGGTCAAGCAGTTTCAGGTGCTGTTGAATGCGTCCACGCTGGAGCTGGTTACCCCCCAGGACCTGCCGCGACCGGCCTGGACAAAGCTGAAATACAAGCAGTGCGAGGAATGCCCCATGGGCGATGACGTCGAGTATTGCCCGGTGGCGGTCAACCTGGCGACCCTGGTCGAGACGTTCAAGGACTCCCAGTCGTATGAAAACACGGGTGTCCAGGTCCAGACGCCCGAGCGCACGTACGAAAAGCAGACGACCCTGCAGAAGGGCCTCAGCTCGATCATCGGTATTTACATGGTCACGAGCAACTGCCCGGTGATGGACAAGCTGCGCCCGATGGTGAAGTTTCACCTGCCGTTCGGCTCGCTGGAGGAGACCGTCTATCGGGCCGTGTCGATGTACCTGACCGCCCAGTACCTGTTGATGCGGAAGGGGAAGCAGCCGGATTGGGACCTGAAGAAGCTGGTGGAGATTTATAAATCCGTCGGCCACGTGAATCGCGGCATCTCGAAACGGCTGTCCAGCGCGTCGGAAGAGGACGCCAACATGAACGCCGTCGTCATCCTGTCCGCCTACGCCGAGATGGTGCCGTTTTCGATCGAGAACAAGCTCGCGGAAATGGACTATATCTTCAGCGAATACACGAAATTTGAATAGTTCAGGAGGGGAATTTGGCTTCGATGGTGGTTGACAGCCCTCCCCGGGCGGTGAACTCGCCGGTGATGCGGGCGTGGACGGGGCGGCAGGCGGCGACGAGGTCCTTCAGGATGCGGTTCACGGCATTCTCGTAGAAGATGCCGAGATTGCGGTAGGCGTGGATGTACATCTTCAGGGATTTCAGTTCGAGGCAGTGCTTGTCCGGCATATAGACGATGCGAATCGTGCCGAAGTCGGGGAGGCCGGTCTTGGGGCAGATGGCGGTGTACTCCGGCACCTCGATGGTGATCTCGTACCCCTTGAACTGATTCGGCCAGGTCTCGATCGCCGGCAGCCGCGCCTCGATCCCGCTGCGCGCGTGCCTGTCGGTGTAGCCGCTCTTCTTCATACTTTCGTCATCCAGTCGGTCTGACCGAGCTTCTCCAGCTCAAAATACAGGACGACCCACGGACACATCATCTCGGGGAAGACCTCGCAGAACCCGCCCTTGCGCACGCCGCCGCAGGGGCCATGGCTCATGAACTTGGGGCATTCGGCCTTGCCGCCCGCGTCCGGGATCGGGGGGCGGTTGTGGATGCCGCCGGGCGCGCCGGCGGGAGGCGGCCCCGGCTGGATCAATTCGGCGGGCCTGGTCGGTTCATCCGGCATCAGAGGGACTCCATGTAGCCGGCGATCTCGTTGAGCGTGAGCCTGGAGACCGCAATGTCAGGCGCGTACACGACCTCATCCGCAGCCCAGGCGACCGTCCCCTTGCCCTTGCCGGTGATGCCCATGATGTTGCGCAGGACGTTGTGAATGTTGTCGTTGATGCGAATGGTGTTGGCCTTGATGGGCGCCGCCAGTTTGCCGTTCCTGATCACGTATGAGTCGCCGACCACCGTCGCGGTGAAATCCCCGGCCCGCAGGCCGTTGATGGGATAGGTATACCATATCCGGCCGATGTACACGCCGTTCTGCACCCGGCGCAGAAGGCCCTCGAGGGTCGCTTTCTCCGGGCTTTCGATCAGGACGTTGGTGGGCGAGACGGAGGGTGCCATATCGAACCGGCGTCCGCCGCCCCCTGAATACCGGAATCCGTTGCGCGGCACCAGGGCGTCGAGGTGGTCCTCCGGGGGCACGCCGAGCTTGTCCCTGGCGGTGGGGTCCCGCAGGATCCGCTCCGTTTCGTAAAAATTCGACAGGAGCCCGACGAGCTTCCCGTTCCTGATCAGATCGGTCCGTCCGGTGGGGAGGCCTTCGCAGGTGATCCCCTTGCTGCCCATATGGCCCGGCAGCGCCCCATGGTCATACAGGCTGAACGTGTCGTGCGCGACCTGGCAGCCGAGTTGTCCGTGCAAGGCCGAGCTGCAATCGTAGAAACTCCCGACGGTGAGGCTCGGCAGGATGAGGTGGTTCACAAGGTCCGAGACGGGCTGGGCCCCCAGAATCACGGCGTAGTCTCCGTCCGTGACCCGGACCCCGCCGATCTGGGCGATGGCGTTCCGGGCCGCTTCGGATCCGGCGTCTCCCTTGAACGCGCTCAATCGTGTATTGCAGCCGAAGCCGGTGCCCTTCGCGCCCTCCCGTTCCACCATGGCGGTGACGAAGGAGGCGATCAGCGTGGACTCGTCGGTCTGGACCTTGGGCTGGCGGGTGGATCCGATCGCCATCCGTTCCAGCAAAAACGTGACGTCGCCTCCGACGATGAGGCCCAGATCGCGCAACTTGTGCCCACCCTTCGCCAGGGCCTTCAGGCGGCCGGCTGCCGTGAATGCATCCAGCGCCTTGGCGAGGATTCGCCAGCCGGCCTGGACGAGGTCCGCGTCCTTCAGATCCATGGCCGCCGAGTCATGGTATTTGGCCAGTGCGCGCCGTTCCGCGGAAGGACGGGGCAGGGTCGTGAATTCCGGATCGGAGACCGCGCTGCGGCGGGCTTTTCCCAGGGCCGTCTTCACCCCGTTCAGCGAGAGATCGCCGGCTTCGCTGCCCAGCCCGATGCAGGAACCCTTGCCGTTGCCGAAGACGGCCCGCACGCCGATCCCGTAGGACTCCGACGATTTCGGCTCCTCGACGCCGTTGCAGGGAATGTGCGAGGTGTAATTCAGGCGGGCGGTCAGGCTCGCGTTGCTGGCGACGAACACTTCCGCTTCCTGGACGTCCTTCTGGCGCCGGAGCCAGCGGAGCCCGTCTTCGGCGGTGCGCTTGAGTATCGGCAGGGTGATCATGGGGATATCCTTACGCCAGGCCGGTGAGGCGGGCGCGGCTGCGTATCGTCGGTCCGCCGTTCCCCAATCGCCGGCTCTGCATCGGCTGGCCTTTCCCGCAATTGGGGATGGGGTAGAGGCGGAAATCCCGTCCCATCGCGTCCACTTTCATCAGGAAGTCCCTGGTGTCGGCCATGATGCCGCCGCCCCGGTACAGCTGTCCGATCTGCCCGTTGCGGATCTCGTAGACTTTCTGGGCGGAGATACGGAAGTTTTCCCGCGATTCGGCGATGGACGGGATGCGGTGCCCCACGACGTAAAACCCCTTGTCGACGTCGCGGATGATGTCTTCGGGCGCCTGCGTGCCCGCGCCGAAGACGGTCGTGGACATCCGCACGAGGGGCACGAGATGGGCTTCCGTGGCCATGCACGAGCCGTTGGGCGCGACGCCGAGGATGGCCGCGGTCTGCCGGCTGTTCATGAAGCCCTTGAACACGCCCTTCTCGATGTGCGCGACCTTCTTGCCGGGCGTCCCTTCGTGATCGTACTTGTAATGCCCGAACCCCGGCAGCGAGGGGTCCGAGTACGCGGTGACGAGCGGGGAGGCGATCTTTTTGCCGATCTGGGTGTCCTGCAGGGAGCGCAGCAGCCAGCTTCGGCCCGCATAGGCGGTCTCCATTTTCAGCGCCCGGTCCAGTTCGGTGGG
>JAVHQA010000154.1:0-7203 GCA_036170875.1 Nitrospirales bacterium | reverse complement strand
ACCGCCAGGAGGCTGTCTTCGGTGGAATATTTTGGGGCGCCGTTTTCTGCTCCGGCCTGCTTCTCCTCGATTGCTTCGAGTCGAATGTCTGCGTAGCGGCAGAACTTATAATCGGACGGCGCGTCGGCTGCAAGTTCGGCCGTCGCTTTCTTGATGGCTTCGATTAAATCTGTCGTAATCGTTTTTGGTGTGGTCCGCATTGCGAGGCTCTATTATTTACGGTGTATAACTGATACCCCAATTCAGTGAAATTATATTGAACGTCATACCGGAGAGCAAGAAAAACAAGGATGATTCTAGATGGTTCGCTAAAATAACATGGCAGCTCGTCAATTTACGCAGATATTCCAATTAGTTGCGCATGATGGGGCCAAAGGCCTATCAGCGGAGCCGAAATTAGGCCTTCGTAAGCGAGTAAGGTAGGTCTTCTTTGGGGTTGCATTGAAGCAAGGGTTGTCATACCCTCAGGTTGCTTAAAAGCAGTCGCGGATGTGGTTGGTCGGAGGCTTTTTCACATTGACAATATTCGCGGTCGTTTGATAAGCTTCGCCCGTCACTTTCGGAAGTAGGATCAGTCACTTAATACATTGTAACGAAAGAGAATTTTCGCGTTTTTTACGTGATAGACGGTACGGGTTCGGAATGAACCTAAGGAGGGTGGCCATATGAGTCTCGATTACGTCAAGTTTTCCCCTGGGTTTGACAAGTTCATGCCCAAGGAATATCGCGATATGGTGGAGCACGGTCCTTTCGGCAAGAAAACAACCGTCTCGCAGATGGGGTCGTTCAAGGAAATTCTTGAGGAGCACCCCATGTGCGCCGGATGCGCGATGACCCTGTTCATCCGTCTGGCCATGATCTCGTTCCCCAATCCTGAGGACACGATCACGGTGGGAACAGCCGGGTGCGGACGCCTGGCGATTTCCCAAGCGGCCATTCCGTTCGTGTACGGGAATTACGGCGACCAGAATGCGGTGGCAAGCGGCTTGACGCGCGGCCTGAAATTAAGGTTCGGCGACAAGCCCAAGGACGTGGTCGTGATGGCCGGCGACGGCGGCATGGCCGACATCGGCTTCGGCATGACCCTGCATTCCTGGTTCCGCAAGGAACGGTTTACCACCATCATGCTGGATAATGAGGTGTATGGGAATACCGGCGGCCAGGAGAGCGGCATGACCAACAAGGGCCAGGTTCTCAAGATGGCGCCGTTGGGCAAGAAGTTTGAGAAGATGGATATGATCGGGATGGCCAAGCTGGCCGGCTGCGCCTATGTGGCCACGGTCGTGCCGAATAACCCGCGGCGCGTCGAGAGCGTGATCAAAAAGGCTGTCCTGATCGCCCGCGAGATCGGACCAACGTATATCCAGGCCTACACGTCCTGCAACATCGAGTACTCCATTCCAACCGACAAGGTGATGGAAGACGCCAAGAGCGTCGAGACCGACCGCTATGCATTCTCCGAGCACATCACCGACGAAGCCAAGGAGTACCTGGCCACGCGATACGGCTTCAAGGAATACCTGCCGAAGCCGGCGGCGGCCCTTCCGAAGGCGTAGACTGCACGTTCCCTGAGAAGGGGAGAGGGAGGGACAGACATGGCAAAGCGCTTTAATATTCGCATGGCGGGCGTCGGTGGCCAGGGGGTCGTGACCGGCTCGCACATCCTCAGTACGGCGGTGATCAATGCCGGTGGCGAGAGCTCGATTGTTCCGTTCTACGGGTCGGAAAAGCGAATGGCGCCGGTCGAGAGCTACGTGCGGGTCTCGGACGAGCCGATTTACGAGATCGGCGAGATCACCTTTCCCCACATCTGCATCATCTTCCATCCGCAGGTGATCACGCACGGCAAGTCGTACACGATGCCCTTTTATTTCGGGCTCAAGCAGAACGGCATCCTGTTGATCAACCACGATGGGCCGATGAAATTGCCCCCGTTGGAGACGAATGAACTCAAGGAGCGGAACGCCAAGCTCTATTACATGCCGGCGACGCAGATTTCGCTTAAAGTTGCAGGCTTGGACCTTGCGACCAACATGGCATTAATGGGCGCCATCGGCGCCATCACCCGGTTGACCACGCTCAAGGCGCTGGGAGAAGCCGTGAAGGAGCGGTTCATGGGGAAGGGCTTCGTCGTGTCTGGTGGGACCGCGGCGTTGGACAGCGTGGTGGAGAAGAAGTTCAAAAAGAAGCAGGATTTGATCGACAAGAACATAGCCGTCATTAAGGCCGGTTGGGACTATGCTGAAGAACATGGATGGGGCGTTGAGGAGAGGGCCTCGGCCAAGAAGGCCGACGACATGGCCGCCGCCGAGGCTGCCTCCCGATGATCCCGAGAAGAGGAGACCTGCATGTATCTTGTTGCTGATATCGACGTTGACATCTGCGCCGCGACGAGCTGCAGGCTGTGCACGCAGTATTGCCCGGAGGCCAACACGATTCTCTATGACGACAATGCGGGCAAGGAGAAGGGCCTCAAGTACGGCTCGGCGTACGTGGCGGTGGACCGGTGCAAGGGCTGCGCGCAATGCGTATGGGTCTGCGACAATATGGCCAAACACCATGCCATCACGATGACGATGATCGGCCAACTCCCCAAGGCGGCCATCACCGATCGCATCACCTACCTCGACAAGGGTGGGACCAAGGCGATCGCCGCTCCGGTCGAAGTCGCGTAAGGGAGGGAGCGTAACAGCGTTACGGTTCAGTCTCAGTTAATGAAGAGCATGGATCAGCAAAGCTTGGTTTGGAGATCACAATGAGCAACCCTCTTGAGTCCGAACAGAAAACCAACCCGCAAGGGGACCCGATAACGTCAGCGGCACCGATCAAGGTCGGCGGCGGCACGAAGGATCCGCACGAGGGGGCGAAAAAGCAGCGGATCGTGACGCCCGAATACATGTTTTCTGAAGCCCCGCGCAAGCGCGAGTTCATCACGGGCAGCGAGGCGGCGAAGGAAGCGGTGCGGCGCTCCAATGTGGATTTCTCGGTGGCCTATCCGATTACCCCCCAGAGCGAAACCATGCAGTTGATCGGGGTTCTCTATGGCGAGGGGTACGTCAAGGAGTACTATCGCGGCGAGGAAGAATACGGCGTCATGTCGGCCATCGCCGGAGGGTCGAGGGCCGGCGTCCGTTGCTTTACGGCAACGGCCGGTCCGGGCACGCTCCGCGGGATCGAACCGATCGCTTCCTGGCCGGGTCACCGGCTTCCGGCCGTCGCCATGTTCACGTGCCGCGTGGTCAACGCGCCGTTGGCGATCCAGCCCGACAATATCGAGGTGGCGTACCTCCTGCACTGCGGCATGATCGTCTTTCACGCCGAGAACCAGCAGGATCTGTTCGATTTCATCATGAAGGGCTTCATCATCAGCGAGAAGAACGACGTGACCTTGCCCGTTGGCGTGGCCTGCGACGGATTTTTCGTGACACATGCCCGCGCCTACGTGGACATGCAGGCGAAAGACATCAAGCTGCCCCCGCGCGACGCCTGGAAGGGCGCGGTGCCGGTGCTGGACGCCGAGAATCCGCCGGCCCGCCTGTCCCGGGACGCGCCGGTCCAGAAGAGCAACTTCATGGCCTACAACATTCACGCCGTGTGGCAGCAGGAAGTCTGGGCGGCGGTGGAGCGGTCTCGCCGGTACATCGAGCAATACATGGGCGGGCTGTGCACGGCCGAGAACGTGGAAGGCGCCGAGGCGGTGATCATCGCGTCCGGCAGCGCCTGTGCCCAGTCGCGTGAGGCGATTCGGCTGTGCAAAGATCAAAAGGTCAACGTCGGCCTGATCAAGATCCGGTCGCTTCGTCCGTTCCCGATCAAGGAATTGCGCCAGCTCTGCACGAAGGCGAAACTCATTGTGATTCCGGAGTTCAATTACGTCGGCTGGCTCGCCAAGGACGTGGCGGCGGCGATCTATGGCTACTCCAATGCCAAAATCGTGGCCGGCCCTCACGTGTACGGCGGGATGTCCATGCCGGTCGAGATGATCGTGGACGAGGTGCTCGGCGGCCTGACGGGGAAGAAATCCGTCACGGTTCCCGATTCAGCCATCATGGGGCGCGACGTCAGCCAGGCCGAGGTCGCCCACTTCATGCAGAACATCTGACGGGCGACTGGATTTTCGAAGCGGAAGGGGCTGCCTGGGCAACCGGGCGGCCCCTTTTTTTCAGGCGCTACTCTTCGATCATCTCTTCGCTGTCAGGCATGCCGACGGCGATGAACTTGGCGTAGCTGAGAAAGATCGCGCTGCTGTCACGCATCGCTTTTGCGCCGTGTGTCAGGCGCTCGAGCTTGGTGGGATCGGAGGCTTCAGACTCCCGTAGGGTCACGACGTGCTGCTCCAGGAGGACGTTGAACTCGTACATGGCCCGCTCGATATTCATATAGGCTTCTTTGATTGGATCGGTCATGCGGCGCTCCTCATAGGTTGCAATGGGCAGGGTAATCGACCTTACACCACTGTTGCGGCGTCGGTCAACCGGAGAACACAATGCCCACTGACGCTCTTCCCACAAAACTGCTCGTGGCTCTTCGGGAGCGCGGCGGGAGCCCGGACCGTGACGTCATCGAAGGTGTTCGTCGGCTCTCGGCGTTGTTTACGACCGGGCGGGACGGGCGCCTTGCGGATTACCTCGCCGATCGCGATTTGCGCCGCGCGTACCTGTTGTATTTTTTCCCGGTCAACTACGCCAAAGTCGCCGACCTGCTCAGGGAGATGCCGTCGCTTCCCGTGCGCCCGTTGCGGATACTGGACGTGGGCAGCGGGCCTGGGACCGCCTCCCTGGCCGTCCTCGACCACCTGGCGCGACTCGGCCAGACCGGCCATGACGGTTCTGAAGCGATCGCGGTGGATCGCAACCGGCAGGCGTTGCAGGAGGCGGAAGCCCTCTGGATCTTGCTGGCGAGTGACCGCACGGAGAAGCCGACGTATGCCTTTCGCGCGAGGCAGGCTGATGCTGAACGAGCCGGCGCGCAGGCCCTGTGGAAAAAAGAGGGGCCGTTTGATCTTGTTATTCTGGCCAACAGCCTGAACGAACTGCACTGTTCGGCGGCGGACCCCGTTGCCGACCGGGTCACGATGCTTGAGTCCCTTCTCAAGGCGCTGGCGCCCGACGGGACCCTGATGGTCATTGAGCCGGCGCTCCGCGAGACGACGCGCGCGCTCCATCAAGTCCGGGATCGGCTCGTGGCCAAGGGACCGGCGACGGTCTATAGCCCGTGCCTGCATGAGCGGCCCTGTCCTGCGCTTGTGCGTGAGGGTGACTGGTGCCACGAGGAACGGCCCTGGACGCCTCCTGGGGTGATCCAGGAGATCGACCGTGCCGTGGGTTTCATCAAGGATGCGCTGAAGTTCTCCTATCTGCTCCTGCGCAAGGATGGCCTGACGATCGCGACGCGGGAACCCGATGTCTATCGGGTCGTGAGCGAGGTGATGGTCATGAAGGGAGACCGGCGGGCCTGGCTGTGCAATCAGGAGGGCCGCCCGCTGGTGGGGCGGCTGGAGAAGGCCCGCTCAGAGGCGAATGCGGCGTTTGACCGCTGGCATCGGGGAGCGATCGTCCGGGTGGATCAGATCGAGCGGCGCGGCGCGGTGGGCCGCATCGGCCGCGAGGCGAAGGTGGAACTCATCCGCCCTGTGGCGTAATCCTTACTCGAAGGCTTCGAGGGAGGATTTCTCGACGAAGGGGTTTCGGCAGGCGGTGCAGGTGATGAAATAGAGCGCCCCGCGGACGGACGGCTGCACCCAGAAGTCCAGCTGCCCGACGCTCTTTTCGCAGGCCGGACAGCGCATGCCCTTCAGCCAATAGGCTACGTCCGGCTGGCTGCGCATGTAGCTGACCATGTCCATGTGAATCGGCATGCTGTAGCGGCAGCCCGTGCAGAACGCCTTGTATTCGCCGTCCGTGATGCGGGAATCGCGCGGGATCGTGAAGCCGCTGCTGGTCTTGCAGACCGGGCACGACATGGCGGTCAAGCGCTGTTCGGTCTCGTCGAAATCCATTGAATGGTGTGTCCCTCTCTTCCCACTGTAGCGGATAGAACGGCCCGTCCGCAATCCGAGGCCGGCGTTTTGGAGCGCTCTTGTCACGCCGTCGAGCCCTTGGCTATAATCACCGTCCCATGCACCTGATCAACGAGTATCTGGCCATCGGCAATGCCGAAGATGCGGCCAAGCCGGCCAAGCTCATCACGGTCGTGCTCAACGTCGCGGCCGAGAACCAGATCGAGCCGCCGGACGGGCGGGCCTACACCTGGATACCGTTCAAGGAATTCACCGAGGCCGATCCTGTCCAGCTCGATGAGGCGGTGGCATGGCTGGAGCAGCATGAGAAGGAAAACCGTCTCATGGTCTGTTGCCGGGCGGGGATGGGACGGTCCGTCTCGGTCGTGATCGCCTACCTGTGCCTGGTCAAGGACATGCCGTACCAGGAAGCGGTCACGCTGGTGTCCGCGCGACGCCCGGGGGCGACGCCGCTGCCGAACCTGGAAGCCACCATCGTCTTCGTCAGGGCCTTGCGCAAAAAAAGCACCGGCACGGTCTGACATGCCTGAATTGCCCGAGGCCGAGACGGTCGCGCGCCGGCTGCGGGAGCGCCTGATCGGCGCCACCATCACGGACTGCCTGATCGGCCGGGATGACATCATTCGCGAAGGGCTGTCCACCCTTTCCTGGTATCGGGGCGCGCGCCTGGTGTCGGCCGGCCGCCTCGGGAAGAGCGTCGTCCTGGAATGCGAGAAGGGGGACGACCGGCGAGTCCTGGTGTTTGAACTGGGTATGACGGGGCTGTTGTTCTTCACCCTGCCGGATTCGTCCTACCGCAAGCACACGCATCTCACGCTCTCGCTGACGGGATCCGTCCCGACGCTGTATTACTGGAACCCCAGGCGGTTCGGGCGGGTGTACCTGCTGGATCGGTCCGGGCTTGAACGGTACGCGGCCAGACGATTCGGATGCGATCCTCTGACCGTGCGCTGGGAGGAATTCCGTGCACTCGTGGGCAAGCGGCGGGGGCGTCTGAAGGCCCTGCTCATGCACCAGCAGGTCATTGCCGGGATCGGCAACATCTACGCGAACGAGATCCTGTATCGCGCCCGCCTGCATCCCTACCGGACGGCGAGTCGGCTCCGCGCTCCGGCGGTCAGGCGGCTCTACGACAGCATGCGTGCCGTGCTCAGGGAAGCGATTGCAGCCGGCGGCTCCAGCGT
>JAVHQA010000153.1:2893-12134 GCA_036170875.1 Nitrospirales bacterium | reverse complement strand
GTATCTCCCTGAAGAAAAACCGGGAGATGATCGGAAAGACCGTCGAGGTCCTGGTCGAGGGAGAGGGAAAGCGTTCCCGCGACCAGTGGATGGGCCGCACAGGCGGCAACATCGTGACGGTGTTCCCCAAAACCGGCAACGGCCTCAAGCCCGGCAGCCTCACCTCCGTCCGCATCACCGACGCCACCGTCACCACGTTGTACGGGGAATCCCTGTAGTTTGCTCCATTCCTCGACCGTTCACTGAGCCCGGATTCCGCAATTGACGCGTGGCCTCATCGTCATTCCCGCGAAAGCGGGAATCCAGAACAACTGGATGCCCGCCTGCGCGGGCATGACGTCGGGAGAGGGCAGGGGAGGGGGACGGTCGGTCGTCGTTAGTGGGAGCCATAACGGCCCGCGATAACCAGCGGCGGCGCAGCCGTCCGGCGGGTTCATTGCGACGTTAGACGGTTTTCGGTCCATGGAAATCAGGATTCTGACTGAGGCCGGCGCGATTCAGAAGTCCTCGGAGAGATTGTGCCCCCAGGCTCGCATCGCTCGCGAGGTTGTAGCCGACACTGAGGTATGCCCGCCCCACGAGATTCACGATCTCTTCGGCGGTATTGATGAGGTCCATGAGATGGGACCAACCAGGAATGAGAGGCGACGAATGGCTGATCCTATCGTGATGAGCGATTGCCTTGTCTCGCACCATCTTGAGCTGTGCAAGCGCTTGATCAAGGGGACTGGTGGACGTCGAGTCGGCTCGAGGGATGCAAGTGTCGAAATTCCTGGCTAGAGTCAGCGACAACTGTTCATCACAGAGCTGCTCGATCGCCTGGCGAGATTCACGACGGCTGGTCAAGAAGTTAATCAGGTATTCCCGATTGAGAACCTGAAGCTCCTTAGCGTGGGTTGCGATGTGGTGCGTGGCGGCTGGCAGCGTCCGACCGGGGTTCCGTGAGGAGTACGGCTCATACAGCCGAGTCACGCTTAGGACGAGCGCGTCCTGGAGGATCATTTGCAGACCCCAAAGAATTGAATGCCGATGCCGGTCTGATTGATGGCTTCGATTGCGGCGTCAAGCTCCTCAAGGAGACGGCGGCTTTGGTATGCGCGGAAGACGTCGCCAGCTACGCCTCTACATATGTCGTCAAGGACTGATTCTACGTCGCTCCGGTTCATACTCATGCCTGTCGGCTAACTATTGAGTAGACTGATCAGCCTATCTCCCCTGGTGAGCTTTGCAGCTACGGCAAATCCTATAAGTTGGTTCCGCACTTGGCAAGCAATTTTCAGATCCCTGGAGCATGGCAAACACTACGCGTCTGGTCAGCCTATTCCGGCAGAATCCAATGCCTCTCCAGATCGAACCCGAGACGATCAGCCGGGCTGTGGACTTCCCGACCGCCCCGATTCAAGACAGGGGTGTAGATCATTGTGGTCTTGACGTCGTTGGGCCCAGCAGTTCCTGGATGGTTCGAATGTCATAGCCGTCCTCGATCAAAGCGCGCGCCCTTCGAGAGCCCTTCGACGCTGCTCAGGACAGGCCTCAGGGCGAACGGATTTAGTCCCCCTCACCCCTGGCCCCATTGGAATGGAGCGAGGGGAATGCAGAGGAAGCGGGCGCAGCATGCAGCGCCCCTACAACGGATTCAATTGCGAAAAATCAAGGTATTATGGATTCCCGCTTTCGCGGGAATGACAATCCAGTGGGGACTTTGCCGTTACCCTGCGGCTTGAGGCCGGCGGCTGTGCGGTGAGCCCGCGAACCACGCATCATTCAGTTCCGGCGTAAGGAGCGGGGTTTATCCCCACCCGCGAGACTCCAGGGTGTCTACTTTTTCGAGGGAGGTTCAGCCGGCAGCTCGAAGCTGTGGTTAGGTCGGGTTCTCCAGGCACGTTCAGTCCCTACTCACATACAACGAAGCCACGGTCGCGCAGCTCCCGTATTGTGACGACACGAGCGTCAGAGGCTCCGGGCATTACGACGCCTGGGAGGCTGAGGTCGAGTACGTCGCTTACTGGCGAGACAAACGACACAAAGTCGTCCACAAGACCTGTGCTGTTGACAGCGAACACGCGCCCATTTTGGCCCACGACCGGGCCGCCGCTAGCGCCGCCATGAATCACCATTGAGGTTCGAAAGCATGCGCCTGGCAGCAGAATGCGATCGTGCCCGTCCGGAAGGTTTTCGACGAGCCGCCCCTCGAAGAACGTTGGCTCCAAGTGCACTTGCTGAGGTGTGCCGTGAAGAATCGTTGACTTGGGATACGCATACGTCGCCACCACTTCCCCTATCGGGGGCGGTGTCGTTGAGAGTCGGAGCAGCTTGTTCAGAAGGGGCTGTCCCGTCGTGTTGTGCCGCATTGGCCAGGCGATCCCTACGGCGACGTCAGCGACCGCGTGGTGCGTCGCCCTATGGACCGGTCGCTGGTAGTAGGTATTGCCTGGACCGAACTGAAGAATGACCAGCGGCTGGCAGGGCACACCGTGAGTGTCGAAGACAGACGTGACGACGTGCTTCGCGGTAACGAAGATACCGTTTTCGGCGATGAAGAACCCTGTCCCGACCAGATGAAGATCCTTGGACGGTTCCTGCCTGAGGATCGGGAACACTACCTCGTTCGCATCGACTACAACACCGTCGCCAGCCTGCGCACGATACAGACCCTTCGGTGCTTCACCAAGCAGCGTTCGGTGCGTAGTCATTTGCCGTCCGAGGCCTAACGCCCAGCATAATCCGCGTCGGGCGAGAGCCTGACGCTGGAGTTGCCGAAAACCCGCCGCCAGCCGGCGGGTTCATGCTGTAGTTAGACCGCCCGTCACTTGTTCTCTTTGACGCCGGGCACCTGGAGCGGACAGTCCACCTCAACTTGTGAATAGGTGCCCTGAAACGGAACATACTCCGCCGTGATTACTCGCTGCAGATTGGTCGAGTTTTTCACGTAGCCGCCGCTGAAGCTCGTGAGGTCCTTTGCCTTGATGCTGGAGCTCGCCGTCGAGTACCCGAAGCGTAGGGTGATGGAGCCTTCTCCATCGATGCCGAAATGATTTATCCTAGCTTCCAGAGTGCCGTGCGTTGGGATAACCGTGAGATTGCCTTCGGTCGTGGACCAGCGCTCCAATTTGACCACGGACGTTGGCTTGTTGCTGCCAAACGCTATACATACGTTGAGCGTGATCGAGGAGAGGGAACATTGCTGACTCCAGCAGGTGAGTTCAAAGATGTGGAAGCTAGGACTAAGCTTCCCGTCTACATTCTGCCGTACGGCGACCTCGAGATTTGCATTCGGTATGGAGTCGCGGCCGACCTGCGCGATGGCAGTTGGCGAGTGTATCGCGGCCGCTAGGAGTGCGAGGCACAAAGAGACATATACCACCTGATGGTGTCCGGTCGACCTCGTTCCGCGCTGAAGCATTGGCAACCTCCCTGTCCGGCGTATGATTTGATCAGTCAGCGGTGTAACAATGATTAGATTGATCCGCGTAATCTGCGGACCATCGGTTTCCGATCCGGATAATACGCCACGGACATAGAAAATACTACCCCGACAATCTCTTCAGACTCAGTCACTTGCGTCTCTTGTCCCTTGTTATCGTAGCGTCTTATGCGGATCAGCATAAAATCTGCCGCTTCCTTTTCAGAGCCCCTTTTCAAAGCCCGTCGACCGGGCTTCGAACCCCCGCCGGGCCACGGTTGAGTACGTGGGTATAGATCATGGTCGTCTTCACGTCGCTATGGCCCAACAGTTCGAATGGCCTACAGACGGGTCTGCGGAGCTGCGACGGCGTTTCGACTCGTTGCAATCGAGCGGGTGACACCGCATGGGCGCCCAGATGCAGCGTGGGGCGTACAGCCGGGTTCCGGGACTGCGACGGCGAAACGCCCAGCTGCGCTGGGCTATGCGGTGGCAGGATCCGCGCCTCAAGACCCTTCGACAGGCTCAGGGTGACCGGAAGAATGCTTTCTGATTTTCAGACGGGCGGGGTAAACCCCGCCCCTACGGGGAGAAAATCTGGCCTCTGTGGGAAGAAATTTTCGCGATTATCAGAAGGCTTCACGCATACTCGTAAAGGGGAACCGTTCTAGATGGCTGGCCTGCGGCTTTCAGCATCTCTTCAATCCGGCGCACGGTCTCAGGCTTTAGCAGTACATCACCGCAGACAGAACAGACCTCGGCAGGGACATGATCGATGACGATGACCTGTCCCCTATGTCGCACAGGATGAACAACCTGCTTCGCTTCATATTGTCCTGAGCATCCTTCAAGACTGCATTTCATCTCTCTTGCCTCCTTCGGGTTCGTTCATTTTGTGGTGGGAATCTCGTCGGCCCGCGGATCGGGCAGGAAGCCGGCGGCCATGCATTTGTCCATCCAGGTCAACGGCGGAGTGGTCCGCAATCCGGTTGTCGCAGTGAGGGCCTGGTAGCGGAGGCGCGCATTGCGGTCCATGCCTCGGAAGACACGGTCCCGCAGGAAACAGCGCACTGGGTCCGCTGCATTCCAGAACAGCACCTGCTCGTCCGCGAGCCGTTGCAGCATCTCGACTTGCGGGCGGCGGGCCTGCTCGTAGACGCTCAGCGCCGCCGCCGACCAATCACCGGTTTCCCGGCAGCGCATGATGACCTCGGCCAGCGCCATTGCATCGGCCATCGCCTGCATCCGGCCCTGCGAGGCGTGGGGGTTCATTGCATGGGCCGCGTCGCCGATCAGCGCCGCGCCCTCCACCACCCAGCGGTCAGTCCGGACCCGCATGCAGGGCAGGAACCCGACTTGCTCCCACGCCGCCAGACTCTCCAAAGGCTTGGCCATGGCCGCATCGATTTCCCCGAGCCGCGCCTTGAAGGCATCCAACCCTCGCGCCTTGAAAGCTCCAACCGCATCAGCCTCAACCATGTAGAGCGCGACCACACGGTCACCAGGAGCCGGGAATAACCCGAGCAGTTCCCCACGACCGACATAGTACCGCGCTTCGCCCTGCATGCCCTCCGGCCTGGGCAGCAGCATGATCAAGTAGCCGTGCCGATAGTGATGGACGTCGGCGTTGATGCCCAGCGCCCGCCTCACCATCGATCCTGCCCCGTCGGCGCCGACCACGAGCCGGGCTTCGATCTTACTGCTGGCGTCCTCTCCCACACGATGGACCACGACTCCACCGATTTTTCCATCCCGCTGCACGATCCCCTGAAACTCGGCTCCATACCAAAGCTGCGCGCTTGTTTGTTCGGAAAGCCGATCCAGGATCAGGTGATGCACGGCGCTGGAGAGGGCCACCAGCGCCCGGTTATGCGGCGCGGGAAGCATGCCGTAGTCCATCGTACAGAGCCTTTCGCCGCCGATCCCGACGAAGTGAAAGCGCTGCACGGACTGGACGGTCTCCGGCGTGAGCGCCGGGAGGATGCCCAGTTGATCGAGAATCCGCTGGCCGTTCGGCTGGATTGTTTCGCCTCGAAGAGCGGTAGGCGGACCCGGCTGCCGCTCCAGAACCAGCACGGAGGCGCCCTGCTGAGCCAGCGCCAGGCCCAAGATGGCGCCCCCGCCCCCCGCCCCCACGACGACTACTTCAACCTTCATCGCCAATCTTCGTAGCGACTGTGGTCGGCCCACATCTTCAGGAATTTCTCCTTCGCCCGATGTGTACTGACGGGATCGTGCAGGATGTCCAGCCGCTCGTCGTTATAGCGGGCGGCGCTGGTCGTCTGGTTCATCGAGCCCGACGTATTCACGCGGTCATCCACGATGGCCTGTTTGAGATGCATCAACCCGTCGTGCCGGTTGACCTTGATCGGGATTCCGGCGAGACGGAGTGTCTCCAGCGCAGCTCGCTGCTTCTGATCGTCCAGCTTCCCGCGATCGGTAATGACGCGGACATCCACTCCACGCTTTTTCGCCGCCACCAACGCCCGGACGATCGGCGGGTAGGTCAACCCGTAGCTTGCCAGATAGATGCTTTGCCGGGCCTCTTCATAAAGCGCCACCAGGCGATCAGCCGGCCGGTCCTCCGGCGAATAGAGCACTTCGGGAGTGGTAGCGGAACTCGTGGGACCGTTTTGGAACCCGACGACCGAGACCCCAAGCGCCACGGACAGGAGGCAGACGCCGGTTCCAACCGCCCACGGCCACGTTCGACCATGCATCATATTCGTCCCCTTGGTGACCGGCGGGGGGAGTATAGGTGGCGATCCCCCCATTTGCAACGAAGCCCCAAAATGATGACGCAATCCGGGTAGCCGATGCCCCAAACCCGGCAAGTCAACAGTCCGGACTCCAGACCACACCAGACAAAGACTCTAACATATTGAAATATTTTAACATTTCATGCTGGCGCAATTCGCTTCTCTGGCATATGAAATGCTATGATTACCAGTAGGCACACATTCTCCAAAAAGGAAGGGGGTGATTCTACATGAAGGCAATTTTCGCAGCGCTGTTCGCAGTGATGATCGGCTTGACCTTTGCCGGCTCCACTTTCGCGGATGAGAAGAAGAAGGATGCCGCTCCTGCCGCCGCTCCTGCCGCCGCCGCTCCTGCCGCCGCCGCTCCTGCTGGTGAGATGAAGAAGGACGAGGGCAAGAAGCACAAGAAGGGCAAGAAGGAAAAGAAGGAGGAGACGAAGTAATCTTCCCTTTCTATTTCCTGTAACAACGAAAAGGCCGGCGGCTTCAACCAGCGCCGGCCTTTTTATTTCCCGCCCGTTTCACTCTTCCTCAAAAATCATCTTGAACGAGTCCTCGCTGTTGTCCCAGGCTTCTGCGGATGTCTTCATCAGCCATGCCTTGATCCAGGTCTTCTGCGCCTCGGACAGCAATTTCTTGATCTGATGCGAGCGGCCCTGGAGCGGCTGCAGCATGCCCGTCCCGCGACCAACATCCAGTATGGCCGTCCGCGCGTAGACGTTCGAGTAGGCCACCGGCCCGCCCTGCTCCTCCTCGCCCTGCACCCAGACAGAGATATACCGCTCCCCGTTCAGCGCCGCGCTGTCCAACGCCTGCGGGATATCGTGGAACAGCTCATTCTCGGTTTTCTCCACGGGCGTGGTCCCGTCCTGCGTGAACATGAAGTTTTGATTCCACATCGATCGCTCCCTCGCACCTACTCGTACCGCAACGCCTCGATCGGGTTCAGTCGGGACGCCTTGTTGGCCGGGTAGAGGCCGAAAAAGACGCCGACAAGCGCCGAAAACCCAAAGGCAATCACCAGGATGTCTCCCGAGATGATGGCCGGCCACCCGGCGATGTTGGAGGCGGCCTTGGCTCCCGCGACCCCCACCCCCACACCGATCAACCCGCCCATCGCACTCAGAACCACCGCCTCCACCAAAAACTGCAGCAGGATATGCCGGCGCTTGGCCCCCACGGCCATGCGAATGCCGATTTCCCTGGTGCGCTCCGTGACCGACACCAAAAGGATATTCATGATCCCGATCCCCCCGACCAGCAGCGAGATGGACGCCACCGCCAGCAGGAGCAGCTTCATTGACTCGCTGGTCCCCTCCTGGATTTTCGCCGTATCAAGCTGGTTGCGAACGGTGAAATCATCGTCCTGGTTCGGCCTCAGCTTATGGCGCTGGCGGAGCACCCGCTTGACCTCATCGACGATCTGAGCCATCTGCTCCGGGGTTTCGGCCGAGAGGAACCCCGCGCCGATGGCGCCCTGGAACCTGGTGCCCATGACCTTTCGCTCGGCGGTCGAGAACGGAATGAAGACCACATCGTCCTGGTCGCTTCCACGCGTGTCGTATCCCTTGGCAATCAGCTTCCCAACGACCTTGAACGGAATGTTCTTGAGCCGGATCGTCGCGCCCACGGGATCCTCCCCGGGGCCGAACAAATTCTCGGCGACCGTATGGCCGATCAACACGACCTTGGCAGCCGTATCGTTGTCGGCCTGGGTGAAGAAGTCCCCGTTTACGGTGGACCAGCCGCGGATGACCAGATAGCCGGGCGTCACGCCGTTGACCGTCGTGAACCAGTTCTTGTTTTCATGGACGACCTGCATCGCGTCGCGCCGGGCCCAGCCGACATCCGTGACGCCGGGAATCTTCTTCAACTCCTCCATGTCGGCGATGATCAGCGTCACCGCCCCCCCATGGCCGCTCCGCACCCCGCTCGTCGTGGTCGCCCACGGCAGGATCGTGATCACGTTGGTGCCGAAGGAGGCGATCTGGGCCTGCACGGCGGCCTTGGCGCCCTCTCCGATGCTGACCATCGCGATCACGGCCCCCACCCCGATGATGATGCCCAGCATCGTCAAAATCGACCGCATCCGGTTCCGGCCCAGCACGCGGAACGCCACCAGCACCGTCATCAGAAGAAAATTCATGCGCCGGCCTCTTGCGGCGCGGGACTGGCGCCGAACATGTCGCCGGTGGGACGGTCGGATTGGATGACCCCGTCTTTCATCGTGATGATCCGATGGGCGTACCGGGCAATGTCCGCTTCATGCGTCACCAGAATGATGGTGATTCCCTCACGGTTCAACTGTGTCAGCGTGTCCATGATTTCCCGGGACGCCTGGCTGTCCAGATTGCCGGTCGGCTCATCCGCCAGAATGATCGCCGGGTTCGTGACCAGCGCGCGGGCGATGGCCACCCGCTGCTGCTGCCCCCCGGATAGCTGGGCGGGATGATGATGCTCGCGGTCGGCGAGCCCCACACGCTGCAGCGCGCGCACGGCCAGTGCCCGCTGCTCGCCGGCCGGCATCCCCCGGTAGAACAGCGGCAATTGCACATTTTCACGCGAGGTGGTCCGGGGAATCAGATTGAAGTTCTGAAACACGAACCCAATCTTCTGGTTGCGGATCTCCGCGAGCCTGCCTCCTCCCAGGGTGGACACATCGGCGCCTTCCAACAGGTAGGCGCCGCTGGTCGGCGCGTCGAGACATCCCAGGATGTTCATCAAGGTGGATTTCCCGGAGCCGGACGCCCCCATGACGGCCACGAACTCTCCCGGCTCGATCTTCAGCGAGACCCCTCGCAAGGCATGGACCTCCATCTCGCCCATCCGGTAGATCTTCACAAGGTCCCGGCAGACGATCATGCTCATGCGCGTTGGCTCGCGGTTCTGCTCACGCTTACCGCCTCGGATGGGAACCGAATCCGGGCGGCAGGCTGCTGCCGTGCGGCCCCTTCGGCATATCAATTCCGATGATGACTTCATCGCCTTCCTTCAACTCGCCCTCGACGAGCTCGGAAAAGGTGCCGTCCGTGATGCCGGCTTTGACCTCCACCGGCGCCGGCTCTCCCTGAGGGCCGCG
>JAVHQA010000153.1:0-2793 GCA_036170875.1 Nitrospirales bacterium | reverse complement strand
TTGGCCGTCATGCCGGGCCTGAGCCGAAGATCGGTATTGTTCACCCCGATCACCACGTTGTAGGTCACGACGTTCTGAACGGTGATCGGCGCGTTCCGGACCTGGAGAATCGCGCCCTTGAACACTTGATTGGGGTAGGCATCCACGACAAACGTGGCGGGCTTGCCGTCCGTGATGCCACCGATGTCCGACTCGCTGACGTTCGTGTCAACCTGCATCTTGGTCAGATCCTTGGCGACCGTAAACAACACCGGCGCTTGGAAACTGGCCGCCACGGTCTGCCCGACATCCACGTTCCGCGAGATCACGATGCCGTGGACCGGCGAGTGGATGGTGGTGTACTCCAGATTGACCTTCGCCGTATCCAGCTGCGCCTGCGCCTGTTTCACTTGCGCCTCCGCAATTTGCAGATTGGCCTGAGAGGTTTCAAAGGCGGCGCGGGCATTATCCACGTCCTGCTGGGCATTCAGTTGCTGCTGAAACAAAGCCTTCGCGCGATCAAAGTTGAGCTTCTGCAAGGCAAGATCGGCGCGAGCCCTGGCCACATTCCCCATGGCGTTCTGGAGGCTGGCTTCCATCTGTGTGACAACGGTCCGAAAAGGAGCCGGATCAAGCTGGGCCACCACCTGGCCCGCCTTCACCACCGAGTTGAAATCGGCATAGAGGGCCTTGATGATGCCGGATACCTGGCTGCCGACCTGTACCGTGATGACGGGATTGATCGTGCCGGTGGCCGTGACGACCTGGGTCACCGTCCCGCGCTCGATCTTCGCAGTCTTATACCTGACCGGCTGCTTCTGGTCTCCGCTCCAGTACACATAGCCACCGGCTCCCAGAACGGCAATGAGCGCAACCCCTCCGACGATCCGTTTGCCCGGCGTCATGAGCCTCCTCTCACCGACGTGCTGATCCCCGTCGCTCGATTGAGCTGGGCCTTTGCGGCCTGATAACTCGACATGGCCACCACGTCGTTGACCTGGGCATTCACAAGCGCCACCTCGGCATCCGTCACCTCGATGGCGTTGCTGAGCCCGGCCCGGTAGCGTCCTTCCACCAGCGCGAGCCGTTCCTTCGCCTGAGTCACGGTCACGGCCGTCACTTGCAGGCGCTCCTTCGCCGCCTCCAGATTCAACAGCGCCTGATTCACTTCGAGCTGAATGTTCTGACGAAGCACCTCCCCGCCGGCCTTGGTCTTGAGAAGGTTGGCGCGCGCCTCGGCGACCTGCTGCTTCGTAAGGAACCCGCTGAAAATCGGGAAGTTCACGGCGCCCGTGACGTTCCAGTTATACACCAGCGGGGATTCCTGCCCGTTGTAGGAATAGGCGGCGGAACTGCTGACCGTGGGGAAAAAGTCGCTTTGGACCGTCTTGATGGCCGACTCGGCGGCTTGCTCAAGGGCTTGCTGGGAGATCATTTCGGGACGGAGACGCATCGCCACCGCAACCGCTTCGTCCAGGGCAATCGGTTCATGCCGGGCAGGCCCCGGGTCTTCCACGCGGTAGCCATCCGGGGCTTTGATCCCCATCGCATTATTGAGCGTCACGCGGGCCACCTGATCGTTGTTCCGGGCCGTGATCAGATTCAGTTGGGCATTGGACAAATCCACCTCCGCCGTAGTGACGTCGATCTTGGGCGCCACACCGGCTTTGAACCGTCCCTGGGCGAGAGCGAGATGCTTCTTGAACTGCGTGATGGCTTCGTCGCTGACCTTGACCAGGCGGTGCGCTTGCTGGAGCCCGAAATAGGCCTGCTGCACGTTGACGATGACCGTCTGCAAGGTCGTTTCCGCATCGGAGTTGGCGGCCTGAAGATTGAACTGCGCCGTGTTGACCTGCGACTTGATCTTCCCAAAATCGTACAGTAACTGGTTGAGGGTGACACTGTTCTGGGAGGTGCCGAAATTGTCGCCTCGCGTGTTCCGGATGGTCGGCCCCCCCCCGAATGAGGTGGAGTTGTTGGCCGTCGCCTGCTGATACGCACTCCGGGCCTGGAGTTGCGGAAAAAAGCCGGACTGGGCCTGCCCCACCCTCGCCTCGTTGACGGCCTGCGTCCCGGAAGCCACCCGAAGGCTGGGATGATTGGAGAGCGCCAGTTCGACGGCCTTCTCCAAGGTCAACACCTCCGGCACAGCCTGCTTGGACATGGCCTCGGCGGCGACCGCGACGATCCCCATCCCTTCTCCCACCACCAGGCTTACGGTTATCGCCGCCAGCGCCATCGCCTTCAGTCCCATGCTCTCCTCCTTCCAGCCGCTGCAACCTTCCGCTGCAAGACGTGCGTGCAGATTCCGCCCCTCTTTATATGACACCTGGACCACCGCCCTCGTTACTTCCGACGATGCGACGGCCCAATTATGCAGCCAAAATCACATCCTAGGGGAACCCCGGCCATAGTGTCAAACCGGCGTACAAACACGAAGGCCATGCCACCAAGTCAGTGGCATGGCCCTCTTCCTTCGTTTCCAGCTCTGCGAACGCTAGGGCCCGACGGTGATCCTATCCTTGATTTTATCCACCGTCGCCTTGGCAATCCCGGCTTTCGTGACCAGTTCTTCTTTTGTCCTGTATGGGCGGTTTTTGACCAGTCGGTCGGAATCCTCCCGGGCCAATTCCAAGGCCAGCGTCAGCTCAGCCGGCGTGGCTTTATTGATGTCCACCAATTGATCAGACACAGGAGCAGAATTGGCAGATGGCTGCAGCGGCTCAGGAGCAGAAGGCGCCGCGGGCTTGGCCGGCTGTGTCGGAGGCTGAATCAGGGAGGATCGCTCGCGCTCCTTCAGTTCTTTCGCCTGCC
>JAVHQA010000152.1:0-12185 GCA_036170875.1 Nitrospirales bacterium | reverse complement strand
ACTCCCACGATCGCGATACCCGCCTCATCGGCGGCTTCTATGGCCTCTTCCCGGTCCAGGAACACCGCTTTCCCGGCTTCGATCGCCAGCACGGCAGCGCCGCTCTCGATCATCGCCTGGATGGTCCCCGGCCCGACGGCCGGCAGATCGAAGCGCCGGTCCTGCTGGGGCTTAAACCGCTTCACCACCACGGCGCCCCCGCGCGCCAGTTTTCCTCCGCGCCGGATCGCGTCGTCGGACCCTTCGACCGCTTCCACGGCCACCACCACGCAGTCCTTCACCACCACGCATTGGCCGATATCGAGCCGGCCGACGGCCTCGGCTATCTCCCAGCCGAACTCGATGTCGCGCCGCTCCTTTCTGGTCGGGCCGCGCCGCGTGAGCGTGCCGTCCTCCACCAGCAACCCGTCCAGCCCGAACGTGGACTCCCGGATCCGGATGCCCTCGTCCTCCAGTTCGGCGGCAATGGCGCGCAGCAGCGCATCGTCCTTGGGAATGGTGACACGCCGAAGCAGGGCGAGCGATCGGAGATCGGGCTTGACGTCGGAGAAGAGATGCGTCTTTTGGACGCCGCCGACCATCACAGCCTGGCGCACGCCGTCCTGCTTGAACGCCTTGATGAGCTTGCCCAACTGGCCCAGCGCGACCCAGTGAATCCGGTCCACGGCCCGCTCGAGCGCGGGATCGGCCTCGCCGTTCAAGGCCACCGCCGAGACGCGATAGCCGAGCCGCCGCGCGTTCTCGGCGAAGAGGAGCGGAAAGCGGCCGTTGCCGGCGATCAGGCCGATCCACTCGGCCTGCGGCTCCGGAGCCCGCGCCCCTTCACTCCTCCTCGCGTTCATCCGACCCCTTGCAGATGCCCCGCTTCGTGCCGTCCAGAAACGCCAGAAGCTCCAGGACTTCCTGATGCTCGCCGAACTCGTTGCGGACTTTCTTGGCCGCTTCGGCCAGGCGTTCCTCCGATCGGAACAGCATCAGGTAGACCTTCTTGAGCCGCCGGATGCGGTCGTCGGCAAACCCCTGGCGCTTCAGCCCAATGGTGTTGACCCCGAACAGTCTGGCGCGGTACCCGCCGGCCGCCCGCATAAAAGGCGGGACGTCCATCCCGACCGCCGAACAGCCGCCGATCATGCTGTAGGACCCGATCCGCACAAACTGGTGAATGCCGGACAGCCCCCCCACGATGGCATGATCGCCGATCGTGATATGGCCGGCCAGCGTGGCGGCGTTGGCCATGATTACGTGATTGCCGACGAGACAATCATGGGCGATGTGGACGTAGGCCATGAGCACGTTGTGATCGCCCAGGCTGGTCACACCGCCGCCGAACGCCGTCGCGCGGTTGACGGTCACGTACTCCCGGAGAATGTTGTGGTGGCCGATCCGGACGCGCGTCTCCTCGCCGTTGTATTTCAGATGCTGCGGCGGGGCGCCGAGCGACACGAAGGAATGGATCTGGCACTCCTCCCCCACATCGGTCCACCCTTCGATGACGACGTGCGAATCAATCCGGGTGTTCCGTCCGATGCGGACGTGCTCCCCGATCACGGCAAAGGGGCCGACCGTCACGCCGTCGGCCAGTTCGGCCTTGGGATGCACGATGGCCGCCGGATGCACCTGGGGGCTCACGACTCGGCCTCCGGTACCGTCACGCCGTCCGTGATCATCGCCATCAGCTCCGCTTCGCAGACGAGCGTGTCGTCCACGAACGCCTCCCCGCGCATCTTCCAGTAGGGATGGCGGGCTCGCAGCACCTCCACCACGAACCGGAGCCGATCTCCGGGCGTCACCGGCTTCCTGAATTTGGCCTTTTCGATCCCCATGAAGTACACGAGCTTGGCCCCCGCTTCCTTCGCGGACTTGAAGGCGAGGACGCCGCCCACCTGCGCCATGGCTTCGATGATGAGGACCCCCGGCATAATGGGCCGGCCGGGAAAATGCCCTTGAAAGAACGGCTCGTTGATCGTCACGTTCTTGATGCCGATCACCCGCTTCCCGACCTCCAACCCCTCGATGCGGTCCACCAGAAGAAACGGGTACCGGTGCGGCAGAATCGCCTGGATCTCGGTCACGTCCAGGCACAGCCCCTGGTTGTCTCCCTCGCTCACTTGCCCCCCTTCGCGTCCAGTTCTTTGATCACGCGATCCGTGAGATCGAGCGACGGATGGCTGTAAATGACCAGCGCGCCGGCCCCGCTATCCCCCTTCTCCACGACAAGCGTAATCTTTTCCCTGTCCGCGATCCCTCGTATGATCTGCTCGAGGCTCTTGTTGAACTCATCCAGAACTTCTTTCTTCTTGACCTGGACTTCCTGGTTCAACTGCTGGACCTTCCGCTGATACTCACCCATCTTCTGGCGGAACTTCTCCTCCTTGTCCTTCTTGGCATCAGGGCTCAGCACGGCGCCCTGCTTGACCAGCTCTTCCTCCCCCTTCTTCAGCTCGTCCTCCTCCATGTCGATGACCTTCTGGCGGGCCTTGACGTAGTCCTGCAGCGAGTCCTTGATCTTCTTGCCGGCCCTGGTGCCGTCCAGGACTTTTTGCGGCTCGATGACGCCGATCTTCGTTTCCGCCGCAAAGGCCGGCATCACGATCAAACCCACGGCTACAAGAGCGATGAACAGCACGCTGATTCCATTTTTCATGTCGATCTTCCTTTCTGATCCAGTGTACATGACTATCCCGTCAAAAGAGCGAGCCGACCGAAAATTCAAACACCCCCGCCCGTTCCCCCGTGCGCCGGTCGAGGTTGAGACCGTACGCCAGCCGCAACGGCCCGAACGGCGAGATCCACCGGCCCTCCACGCCGGCCGCCTTGCGCAAATCCAAACTCCACGGTTGCCCATCCTCAAAGCCCTTGCCGTAATCGAAAAATACCACCCCTTGGACCTTGAACTCGGAGACCAACGGAAACACATAGTCAAAGTTGAAGATGAGCTGCTTCGTCGCTCCCAGGATGCTGATATTGTCAGTCGGCGAGACCGGCCCAGCCCGGCCGAATTCAAATCCCCGCATGGTCTGGATACCGCCGACAAAGAACCGGTCCCCGACGGGGAGAAGGCTGCCGGCAGTGTAGCTGTGGGCGACTCCCAACCTGGCCCGTGGGGCCAAGACGGTGCCCCACGCCACCGGGAAATACCAGGCATTGTCGCTGATCACCTTATAGAAATCGTTGGTCCCGGCGAGGGGGCCGCCGGCAAACTCCAGCGTGAGCCCGTACCGGGCGCCGGACTTGGGGTCGACGTAGACGTCTCTGGTGTCGCGGGCGACGCCGAGGACAACCGCGCTGGTGGTGGACTTCCCGAGTTGCTGCTGGACCAACAACGGAAGATCCGTGATAGGAGTCACGGCGATCCCGCCGCCGCCCAGAAATAACTGATCCGTGAGATCGTTCGAGATCGTTAGCCGCTCCAGGAGATAGGTGGCGCTCCCGCTGAGATATTCCGAAAACCATTTCCCCACCACGACGTCGGCGCCGCGCCGCTCCTCGAAGTAGCTGAAGTAGAACGTCTGGCGGGAGTAGATGTCGATCTGGCCGGAGAGCGCCTCGTCGAACAGGTAGGGCTCCCGGAACGTGATCACCCCCGACGACCGCCGCTGGCCCAACTGTCCGCGGATCTTGATCAGCTGGCCGCGGCCGAACAGATTGCCCTCCGTGATGTCGGCCACGATGCCCAGCTTGTCGAGCGAGCTGAATCCGCCGCCGACGCTGAAGGTGCCGGTGGACTTCTCCTTGACTTTGATGTCGAGGTCGACCGTGCCCGGATCGACCTGCTTCGGAATGATCTCCACCGTTTCGAAGTAGTTCATGTTGTTGAGCCGCTTGAAGCTCAACTGCATGGCGGCGGTATCGATCAGCTCGGCTTCGCTGACCCGCAGCTCCCGCCGGATCACCTTATCGCGGGTCTTGTCGTTGCCGGAGATGTTGATGTTGCGGACGCGGATCAACGCGCCCTCCTTGACATCAAACGTGACCATCGCAGTCTTGGACTCGGGGTCCGGCTGGATCAGGGGATTGATGTCCGAGAACGCGTAGCCCTTTGAGCCATACACGTCCGTCGCGCGCTTGATGTCCTCCCGGACTTCAGCCATCCGGACGACGTCGCCGTCCTTCAGCTTGCTCCCGCTCCGAAGTTCGGCTTCGGAGAAAATGGTCTGGCCCTTGTAGCCGATCCTCGAAAATCTGAATTGCGGCCCCTCGTCGATGGGGAACCGGACCGTAAACCATTTCCTGTCGGGGCTCAGGTCCACCGTGGGTTTGCTGATCTTGATCTCGAGATACCCCTCGTCGAAATAGATCTGGCGGATCCGCTCAACGTCGTTGTCCAGCTCTTCCTTTTTGTACACGCCGGAATCGTCGAACCAGGACATGAGCCAGAAGTATTCCCGCGTTACCAGGGGTTTCTTGAGCTTCTTCAGCGGGATAGACTTCGCGCCGTCGAAAGCGACGGCCTTGATGCGGGCCTTGGGACCTTCCACGATGAAGAACGTGAGCGACTTCCGCTCCCCGCCCAGGGACTTGATGATCGGCATCAATCGGGCGCTGAAGTACCCTTCGTCCTCGTAGAGTTGCCGGAGCCGCTCCACGCTGTCCTTGATCTGTTGCTGATCCAGGAACGACTGGGTGCGGACCGTCAATTTCTCGGTGAGCTTCTCGGCCGTGAGGTTGTCGTTGCCGTCGAACAGAATCTCCGTCACGAAGGGCTTTTCCGCCACGACGAAGATCACAGCCACCCCGCCGGCCCTGGGCTCGGTCTCCACGCGGACGTCCTCGAAATACCCCATCTGGTACAACGCGCGAATCTGCTCACGGATCCGCTCCGCAGTCAGGCCTTCCCCTTCTTTCAGGGTGAGGCGGGTTCGAATGGCCGGCACTTCGATCCGCTTGTTCCCCTGGACGGTGATCGCGCTGATCCGTTGGCCCGCCTCCTGAGCCAGGCCGTCCCGGGGGCCCAAGACCCAGATCAGTCCCCCCAATAGCAAGATCCCGTAAGCAACAATGGTAGTCACTCCGTCTACTTTTTGCCCATGAAGACGCGAGATTTTTGTGCGGAAAACATGCACCGCCCCTGATTCCCCTTCCAGTGCCCTGACCGCCTCGGGCGGCACCGCGCAGACATGCCTGAAAAAGCGCAAAAAACCGAGCAAATTCTACAGATTGCCACGCGACAAGTAAAGCGAAAAAGGCGGCGAGAAGCCTCCGCGCTCAGCTTGACTTTGACCGGAACCGCCCGTAGAATCCAGCTGTTATGTCTTCGCAAACGGTCTCCAAGGCCATCATTCCAGCCGCCGGCCTCGGAACCCGCTTCCTTCCCGCCACCAAAGCCTCCCCCAAGGAGATGCTGCCGCTGGTCGACAAGCCCCTGATCCAGTATGCGGTGGAGGAAGCGGTGGCGTCGGGCATCCACGACATCATCGTCATCACGGGCCGCGGCAAACGCGCCATCGAAGACCACTTCGATCTCTCGTTCGAGCTGGAAGCGGTCCTGAAAGAAAGCGGAAAAGACACGCTGCTCAAGGAAATCCGACGGATCTCCGAACTGGCCAATTTCTGCTACATCCGCCAGCCTCACGCCCGCGGGCTCGGGGACGCCATCCTCTGCGCTCAACACTTGATCGGTGACGAGCCGTTTGCCGTGCTCTTGGGAGACGAGGTCATCGATGCGGCTGTCCCCGCGACCAGGCAACTGATCGACCTCTATGAAGAACTCGGCACGCCCATTCTGGGTGTACAGGAAGTCGAGCCCGGGGAAGTCTCGCATTACGGCATCATCACTCCCAAACCGGTGCGCCCAGGGCTGTTTCAGGTCACCGATATGGTCGAAAAGCCGGCCCCGAAGGATGCGCCGTCACGGCTCGCGGTGATCGGCCGCTACATCCTGCCGCCGTCGATCTTTTCCATCCTGGAGAAGACGCCTCCCGGGAAAAACCAGGAAATCCAGCTCACCGACGCCCTGCGCAGGCTGGCGCAATCGTCGCCGATGCACGCGTGCCTGGTGGCCGGCACGCGCCACGACGCCGGCGACAAGCTCGGTTTCCTCAAGGCGACCGTCGCCTTCGGGTTGAAGAATCCCGAGCTGGGCGACCGCTTTTCTTCGTATCTGAAAAGCCTCAAATTGTAGGGGTAAGGCATGCCGTGCCCCTACCGACAATGAAAGGGCATCGAATGGCCGAGCAGGCTCAGAGCGAATCATCGCACGTGGAGATACCGGATCGCCTTCCGCTCCTGCCGATCCGCGACATCGTCGTGTTTCCCTATATGGTCCTGCCCCTCTTCGTCGGCCGGGACATGTCGATCAAGGCCATCGAGGCGGCGCTCGCCGGCAACCGGATCATCATGCTGGCCGCCCAGCGCTCCCTGGACGTCGAGAATCCCAAGCCGGAGGACATCTACCCCGTCGGAACGGTGGGCATGGTGATGCGCATGCTCAAGCTGCCCGACGACCGGATCAAGATCCTCGTGCAGGGCCTGGCCAAGGCCCGCATCGAGGAATTCGTCCAGACCGAGCCCTACCTCGAAGTTCGCCTTGCGCAAATTCCCGAGGCCGCGCTTCCGAACCAGTCCCTCGAAGGGGAGGCCCTGATGCGGACCGTGAAGGAGCAGCTCGACCGCCTTGTCAGCCTCGGCAAGATTCTGATGCCGGATGTGATGGTTGTGATCGAGAACCTCCAGGATCCCGGGCGGCTTGCCGACATGACCGTCTCGAACCTGGGGCTCAAGGTGGACGCCACCCAGGACGTGCTGGAGATCCTCGATCCCGTCGCCCGGCTGCGCCGCGCCAGCGAACTGCTGGGCGCAGAGATCGAAGTCCTCTCGATGCAGCAGAAAATCCAGGCCGACGCCAAGGGCGAGATGGACAAGACCCAGCGCGAATATTTCCTGCGCGAGCAATTGAAGGCGATTCAGAAGGAACTGGGCGAGCTGGACGAGCGCGCCGAAGAAGCCGCCGAATTCCGGAAGAACATCAAAGACGCCAAGATGCCCGAGAAGGTCCTCAAGGAGGCCGAAAAGCAGCTCAAGCGGCTTGAGAAGATGCATCCGGATACCGCGGAGGCGGCCACGGTCCGCACCTATCTCGAATGGCTGGTAGAGTTGCCCTGGAGCAAGAAGACGAAGGACACCCTCGACATCAAGGCCGCCGCCAAGGTCCTCAACGAGGATCACTACGACCTGGAAAAGGTGAAGGAGCGGATTCTCGAATATCTCGCCGTCCGTAAGATGAAGGAGAAGATGAAGGGCCCGATCCTCTGCTTCGTCGGCCCGCCGGGCGTCGGCAAGACGTCATTGGGGAAATCGATCGCGCGGGCGCTGGGCCGGGAGTTCGTCCGGATTTCGCTCGGCGGCATCCGCGATGAAGCCGAGATTCGGGGCCATCGCCGAACCTACGTGGGCGCCCTTCCCGGCCGTATCATCCAGGGCATCAAGCAGGCAGGAACCGCCAATCCGGTGTTCATGATGGACGAGGTTGACAAGGTCGGCACGGATTTTCGCGGCGATCCGTCGGCCGCCTTGCTGGAGGTCCTGGACCCGGAGCAGAACACCGCCTTCAGCGATCATTACCTGGGCGTGCCGTTCGATCTCTCCGAGGTCATGTTCATCACCACGGCCAACATCATGGACCCAATCCTCTCGGCCCTGCGGGACCGCATGGAGATCATCGAGATCCCCGGGTACTCCGAGGAGGAAAAAATCGGCATCGCCAAGCGGTTCCTGATCCCCCGCCAGTTGACCGAGCACGGGATCACCGACAAGCACATCACCTTCTCCGATCGGGCGCTCCACCGGATCGTCGGGGACTATACGCGCGAGGCCGGCGTCCGGAATCTCGAACGCGAGATCGCCAACGTGATGCGCAAGGTGGTTAAGAAGATCGCGGAGGGCGAGGACCGGATCTCCACCATCATCACACCGACGTCCATCCCCAAGTACCTTGGCGTGCCCAGGTATCACAAGGAGAGCGAGGAGAAAAAAGACCTCGTCGGCGTGTCCACGGGGCTGGCCTGGACCGAGGTCGGCGGAGACATCATCCACATCGAAGCGACGATCATGAAGGGGAAAGGCTCTTTGACGCTGACCGGCCACCTGGGCAACGTCATGAAGGAATCGGCGCAGGCCGCGCTCAGCTACGTCCGGTCGCGCGCGCGCCAGCTCGGCCTCAAACCCGAGGTCTTCGCCCGGCACGACATCCACATCCACGTGCCGGCCGGCGCGATCCCCAAAGACGGGCCCTCCGCCGGCATCACCATGGCCACCGCGCTCACGTCCGCCTTTACCGGCAGGCCGGTACGCCACGACCTCGCCATGACCGGCGAGGTCACGCTGCGAGGGCGGGTCCTGGAGATCGGCGGGCTGAAGGAAAAGATTCTGGCTGCCAAGCGGGCCGGCATCTTCAAGGTGATTCTCCCCAAAAAGAACCAGAAGGACCAGGCGGACATTCCCAAGCATCTGCTCAAAGGGATGACGTTCATCTTTGCCGACACGATGGACGACGTCCTCGCGTCGGCCTTGCGCCGCACGCCGTCTCCCGGCAGCGCGCACGTGACGGCGACTGCGTCGGGCCGCCGCGCATCGATGAGCCGCCGACCCGTCGCCGCCGCTTCCTCCAGACGCAGTTGATACGACCGCGCCGGATCGGCGAGTTCGAACTGATTCAGCGGCTCAGGAACGCAACACGGATTCCGCATGCCGTACGGAGCGCGGTCCTCGCGGGCATCGGCGACGATGCCGCCGTCCTGAAGATCCGACCGGGCCGGGTCCTGCTGGCCACCACCGACCTGCTGGCCGAGCGCGTCCACTTCGACCTGGCCTGCACAACCTACCGGCAACTCGGCTACAAGGCCGCCATGGCCAATTTCAGCGACATCGCGGCGATGGGAGGCATTCCCCGGTTCGTGCTGATCGCCCTGGCCCTCACCCCGCGCCAGACCCCCCGTGATATCCTCGCCCTCTATACGGGAGTCGAGGCCGCATGCCGACTGGCGGGCGCAGCGGTCGTCGGCGGGGACACCTCCGCCTCCCGTACCGGCCTCTTTCTGAGCTTCGCCGTTTTGGGGGAAGCGACGCCGAGCGAAGTGCTCCGGCGGTCCACGGCCTGTGCGGGCGACCATCTGTATGTGACCGGAACAGTGGGTGATGCGCAGGCGGGGCTGGAGATCTTGCTCCGACGAAAGAAACAGTCCCGCGCAGCGAAGACCACCCCCACCCATCCCTCCCCCCTCGAGGGGGAGGGTAAGGGAGAGGGGGGCCTGGGCTATCTGATCAAGCGCCATCTGATGCCTACCGCCCGTCTCATCGAAGGGAGGATGCTGGCCGAGGGTCGCCTCGCGTCGGCGGCCATTGACCTGTCGGACGGCCTGGCCGGCGACATCCGCCACATCTGCGAGGAGAGCGCGGTCGGCTGCCTCATCGACGCGCGGCAGCTTCCCCTGTCACGACCGCTCGTCGCGTATGCGCGGGCCGGACGGCGCGACCCGATCGCGTATGCGCTCGGCGGGGGAGAAGATTACGAGCTCCTCTTCACGGTGCTGCCTGCCAACGTCCCACGTGTGGACGGGCTCATTCGCCGCCGGGTGCTGCGAGCGACTCCCATCGGACGCATCACGCCGGCTCGCCAGGGACTTCGCATGATCGGCGCCGACGGCGCGGTTCAACCGCTGACCGCGAAAGGCTACGAGCACCGCCTGGGATGATTCCCCTCACCATCATCAAGGAAAAGCTCCGCCAGATCCTTCACCTGGGGGAGTCGCCCCAGCGCACCGCCATGGCCTTCGCCGCAGGGGTCCTCATCGCCTTTTCCCCCACCTATGGACTCCACACCGCCAGCGCGTTTCTTTTCGCGTGGGCCTTCCGCTTGAACTTCCTGGCCGTGATGGCGGGCAACCTGGTCAACAATCCCTGGACCTTCCTGCCGATCGTCGCCGGCAGCATGTGGGTGGGTCTGTTGCTGGACCCGGTCGGCGCCCCGCCGAACATCGATTGGATCGCGTTCAAGTCTCTCATGTGGGTGGATAAGTTCAGGATGTTGTGGAATGAATTCCAACCCTACCTGGTTCCCTTTATCCTGGGCCATGTGCTGCTGGGCGTGATCGCGTCGGCCGCCGGATATTTCATCATGTACCACGCCATCCTCAAGTTCCGCGAACATCACGAAAAGACACAGCAGCAGGCACCAGTTGCGCCCCCACCCCCATCGTGCTAGATTTTTCCGGTGACGCCCCGCCCATCCCTCGGCAAATCCCACTATGACGGCTCGGCGCTGATCGCCGACCCGATCCACGAATACATCACGTTCACCGTGCCCTTTGCCATTCCCGTAAAGGGCGCAGCGCGCGGCGAGCCGCGGGAAACCACCGAAAAGGACCTGATCGATTCGCCGTGGGTTCAGCGGCTCCGCTATATTTTCCAGCTCCAGAGCGCCCGGTGGGTCTATCCGTCGGCCGAACATAGCCGGTTCGTCCACTCACTCGGCGCCATGCACGTCGCCGGGCGGTTCGCCCGCCACCTGTACCCCTTTCTCCACAAGGCCGTGCCGGACGCGCCCTCCGCCAACTATATCGAGGAACTGCTCAGGGTCACCGCGCTCGCCCACGACATCGGCCACGGGCCCTTCTGCCATTTTTTCGACGAGAATTTCCTCGAGCAGTTCCACCTGACCCACGAGAAGCTGGGACAGATCATCATCCGCGAGCATCTCGGCCCGACCATCCGGAAGATCCGGCGGAGCCCCTCCGGGCCCTTCGCCAGGGGCGAAGAGCTCGATCCCGTCCAGATCGCCCATCTGATTCTCAAGGATAAAGGCAAGGACCGCTCCAAGATGCCGCGGTGGTTGAACTTTCTCCAGCCGATCATCTCCGGCTGCTACACGGGGGATAACCTGGATTACGTCCTCCGCGACTCCTACATGTGCGGCGTCGCCGTCGGGCCCGTCGATCTCAGCCGGCTCATCCACTACACGATGATCACCGAGAAAGGCTTCACCATCCACAAGACCGGCCTTCCCGCGTTGCAGATGTTCCTGAACACGCGGATGTACCTCTACTCGAACGTGTACTACCACCGGACGACGCGAGCCATCGACATCCACCTGCGGGAAATCTTCGGCGACACCATGCGGCTCATCTTTCCCTATGACCCGAGAAAGAAGATGGATCAGTACCTGCACCTGACCGACTGGTCTCTCCTTGAGAAAGTCCGAAGCTGGACCAAGTCCCGCAACCCCAAGCAGCGAGGGCTCGGCGAGGAATGGGCGCGCATCCTCGGCCGAGACGTCAAGTGGAAGATGGCCTACAATACGGTCCTGCCCGAAACAGACAAAACTCGCGGGATGGATTTTCAGAGCCGTGAGTACTATGAAGCATGTGTCCGCAGGGAGCTGCCGGCAAAGCTGGGCGAAATGGAATTCCGTGTCGACATGGCCTATCAAGATCCACGACCCAATCCCAAAGACACGCGCGGCATCCCGCTGTACGTCTATGATTCGAGCACGCAAACCGTCTCCACGGAGCCGCTGGAGGAATTCCTGGACCTGCTCCCGACGCGCCTGATCCAGTTCCGGATCTATTCGTTGAACCACGACGCCGACGCGGAACTCTCGCGGGCGGCCGCCACCGTGCTGAACAAAACATCGTCCAGCATCGAGACCAACGTCTGATGGCCACGTTCAAAAGCGGCGCGTTCGCCCAGCAATGTTTTTCCGCCCATCCCCGGTCGCTGAACTTCAAAGCGCTGACGCCCCCCGACCGCGTGGTGATGGAATGCATCAACTGTCACATGCGACACCGGTTTACCGCCCGGTCGCTGACGACCCCGACAGCCGAGGTGGACGGCCCCGAACGGGAGGCCATGGGCGATCTGGGTGTCTGCGCCGCCGAGCACCCCGGCGAGCTCCGGGTAAGCGTCATCGACGTCATGACCGATTCCGTGAAGCTCAACTGCGGGGCCTGCCGCAAGGCGTATTCCATCACCGTGTCGGCGTTTGAAACCTACCGAAAAGATGGGTAAGATGGGTTCTTACCATGGAGGCGCGCGATGAGCGATAAGACGATCCGCATGATGTACGGTCTCGCCCTGCTTCTCTTCATCGGAGGAGCAGCGGATGTCTCGATGTTCATCATGCAACGGTACGACGATTTTCAGAAAGGATTGTCCGACGAGCTGGCGTTGACCGGGCTCGGCGTCTGGTGGGT
>JAVHQA010000151.1:25899-38957 GCA_036170875.1 Nitrospirales bacterium | reverse complement strand
ACTACCAGGGTATCTAATCCTGTTTGCTCCCCACGCTTTCGTGCCTCAGTGTCAGGAACGTTCCAGAGAGCCGCCTTCGCCACCGGCCTTCCTCCCGATCTCTACGCATTTCACCGCTACACCGGGAATTCCGCTCTCCTCTCCCGCCCTCTAGCCAGGCAGTCACCTACGACCTTCCTGGGTTAAGCCCAGGTCTTTCCCGCAGGTCTTACCTAACCACCTACGCACCCTTTACGCCCAGTAAATCCGAACAACGCTTGCCACCTCTGTCTTACCGCGGCTGCTGGCACAGAGTTAGCCGTGGCTGCTTCTGAAGGTACCGTCCGAACGGTTGCCCGTCCCATCTTCCCTCCTGAAAGGGGTTTACAACCCGAAGGCCTTCATCCCCCACGCGGCGTCGCTGCGTCAGGCTTTCGCCCATTGCGCAAGATTCCTCACTGCTGCCTCCCGTAGGAGTCTGGCCCGTGTCGCAGTGCCAGTGTGGCTGGTCGTCCTCTCAGACCAGCTACCCGTCGCAGCCTTGGTGGGCCATTACCCCGCCAACAAGCTGATAGGACATGAGCCCATCCTCAGGCGCCGAACCCTCGGTTCGGCTTTCCAACAACTTCTTATGAAGCTGGTGGGTATCGTCGGCATTAGCTCCCCTTTCGAGGAGTTATTCCCCACCTGAGGGTAGGTTACCCATGCGTTACTCACCCGTCTGCCACTTTACAACCGTATTGCTACGGCTTCTCGTTCGACTTGCATGTGTTAAGCGCGCCGCCAGCGTTCGTTCTGAGCCAGGATCAAACTCTCAAAAATAAAACACTTTTGAAATTAACTCAAGGGCCGCCATTTCAATACACCCTATTCAGTTGTCAAAGAACGAAAGTTTCCCGACAGACAGGTCATCTTACAGAAACAAAAACTTCCTGTCAAGTGCCCCACTTCCCCTAACGGGCACCCGCAGGAAGCTCATAGCTTCAAAAAACTACTGGCATTTCATAGCACAGCCCATGGAGGATCGTCAAGGCGCTCCGTGAATTTTCAAAATACGCTCCTTGACCCATTTCGGCAATAACGCTATCGTGAGAGATTGCTATTGGGAAGGATAAGCCGACACTCTCATGTATCCCACTTTGGAAACTGGTTCACGGCCTTCCCCCAATTCTCCCCTGCTAGGCTTCTGGTATCCCGCCATCGCCGCTTCCCTGGTCCGTCCAGGGAAAATGCAGGCCCAGCTTCTGCTTGGGATCCCACTGGTGATTTGCCGCAACCAGCATGGTCAGCCATTCGCGTTCCGTGATATCTGCCCGCACCGGGGCATGCCGCTCTCATTCGGACACTTCGACGGCGACCGTCTGGAATGCTCCTATCATGGATGGCAGTTTGACATGAATGGGCAGTGCCGGCACATTCCCGCATTGATTGAGGGCGACACTCTTCAGCCGGAAAAGATCGGGGTGACCACCTATCCCTGCCAGGAACAAGACGGCTACATCTGGGTCTATGTCCCAGACGCCAGCGACACAAACACTGCGGTTCCCGAGGTCCCGCGCCTGCCCCTCTATTCTGATCAATACCGGTTCTTGCATATCTCCACCATGCTGAAGTGCGCGCTGGACAACGGCATTGTGGGGCTGATGGACCCGGCTCATGGACCCTTCGTTCACCAAAGCTGGTTCTGGCGCAGCCGGGACAGCATCCACGAGAAGGCCAAGGACTTCGAACCGATCCCGTATGGCTTCCGCATGAAAGCCCATACGCCATCCCGCAACAGCACGCTCTACAAAGTGCTGGGGTTCTACGGCGAAGACGTCTCCACGACCATTGACTTCGTACTCCCCAACCTTCGCTACGAGATCATCCGATGCGGGTCGTACTGGTTCTCATCGCGCGCCACCGTAACCCCCATCACGGAAAACGAATGTCGGATCGATTTTTGCGCCGCATGGAACCTCTTCCGCTGGGTTCCACTGTCCAAGACCATGTTTCGCCTGATCGCCCAGTACTTCCTGGACCAAGACAAACACGTGATGGAGCAGCAGGCATTGGGCCTTCGCTATAAACCGGCCATGATGCTGATTGACGACGCTGATACGCCCGCTAAGTGGTATTATAAATTGAAAGCCGCGCATCTGGCCTCCCGCCGAAATGGTACCGCCTTCGATCACCCATTGAAAGGGCCGGTCACGCTCCGGTGGCGCAGCTGACTCCGGGATTGCCCAGGACTGCGTGAAAGTAGGATAATCGCGCCATGCTCTTTCAGTGGAAGCGTCGCGACGTGCTGAAAGTGGCTTCCGCCGGTCTCACCCTTGGCCTCGTGGGGCAGCAGGCGGAAGCCGCCGCACTCTTCGGCCGGATGTTCGCGGTTCCTTCCCGCGAGACGTCCTACTTCACCCCAAACGACAAGTTTTACGTGGTCAACTATTCAGATTCCCCTTTCAGCGTCTCGCGTGACCTCAAGGCCGACCAGTGGCAGCTTGCGATCACCGGCGTCGTCAAGAAGCCGAAAGTGCTGCGCTACGCCGATCTCTTCAAGAGACCCGCGCTCGATCGCGCGGTCACGCTGGAGTGCATCGACAACCTGCCTGGCGGCGATAGCATGGGAACTGCCCTGTGGCGCGGCATCTCGCTCAAGGAGTTGCTCGTGGAAGTGGGCGCCGATACGGAAACCGCTCGAGACGTCGTGTTTCGCGCAGCGGACGGCTATGACGACAGCATCACCTTTGAGAGGGCCATGCGCGGCGATGTGCTGTTGGCCTATATGATGAACGGGGTCCAGCTTCCCAAGATGCATGGATTCCCGATCCGCGCCGTGGTGCCAGGCATCTATGGCATCAAGAATGTCAAATGGATCACCGAAGTCGAAGTGTACGACGGCGACTATAAAGGTTACTGGCAGCGGAAGGGCTGGACCGACGACGGCACGATCAAACTCACCTCACGTATCGACAGCCCGGGCCATTATCAGAGCCTCCGCGGGAAAGAGCATCTGTTTAAAGGCATCGCCTACGGAGGCCCCGAGACCATCAAGAAGGTCGAGATCAGCCTCGACGGGGGTAAAACCTGGGACAGCGCTCCCCACGAACTCCCTCTCTCACCCTATACCTGGGTGATCTGGTACTATAATTGGGCGCCTCCCAAAGCCGGCGCCTATCAGGTGGCGGTTCGCGCCATTGATGCCAGGGGCCAGGTCCAGACGTCCGAGATTGTGCGTCCCAGCCCCGCAGGATCTAGTGGTTTGCACACCATTGTCACCATTGTCGACCACATCTAAGGTGCCCGTCATATGAGCGACCCACTTGACCCACCATCCCCACCACGGCCACTGCCTCCCCGCGTCACCCCGACAACCAGCCAAGGGGCGTACGCGACGGGACTCGTGGTCCTTCATACGCGGGACGAGTTCATGCTCGACTTCATCGCGGGGTTTGCCTCTCCGCCGCAGGTCGTCGGGCGAGTCGTCTCGACACCCGCACACCTAAAGCGCATGCTCAAAGCGCTGCTGGACAATTTCGGACGGTACGAAAATACCTTTGGCGCTCTCCCCGTCCAACCCGAGAACACACGCGCCGAGGCTGGCCAGGTGAGTGAGCTATACGCTAAGCTGAAGATCGCGGACGACGTGCTTGGCGGGGCCTATTCAAATGCCATGTTCGTCATGCATACGCGTGACGAATTTATCATGGACTTCCTGACGAATTTCCCGCCAGTCTCGAAAATCGCCTCGCGCGTCGTGGTCAATCCTACCCACCTGCGCCGGATCATCTCGGTCTTGGGCGACAACCTGTCGCAGTACGAAGACCGTTTCGGCAAGATCGACGACGGATCACCGCCAATCGAACCGCGGGCGGTGTTCAATCTGAACTGAGAGTTCGCCGGGCAGGATTCAGGCAAGTCACTCGATCTTGTCGAGTTTGATGGAAAGCTCCTTGAGCTGCTCGGCGCTCACGGGCGAGGGGGCCTCGGTCATGGGACACTGGCCCTTCTGGGTTTTGGGAAAGGCGATCACGTCGCGGATGGAATCGGCGCCACCGAGCAGCATGATCAGGCGATCCAGGCCAAACGCGATACCCCCGTGTGGCGGCGCACCGTACTCGAGAGCTTCCAGGAGGAAGCCAAACTTTTCCTGCGCCTGCGCTTTGTCGATGCCAAGCAAATCGAGGATTCTCAACTGCATGTCGCTGCGATGGTTGCGAATGCTTCCGCCGCCGACTTCACTCCCGTTCAGGATCATGTCGTAGGCCTTGGCTCTCGCCTTCAGCGGATCCGTGTCCAGGAATGCGACATCTTCGTCCAGAGGCGCGGCGAATGGATTGTGCATGAAGATGTATCGCTTCTGCTCCGGATCGTAATCCAACAACGGAAATTCGACCACCCAGAGCGGCCGCCACGCTTTCTGGTCGACCAGATTCAGCTCCTCGCCAAGTTGCAGGCGCAAACGGCCCAACACATCATGCACAACAGCGGGCTTGTCGGCCCCAAAGAGAAGCAGGTCACCTGCCGCTGCGTCAGGCAATCCTGCCAGGAGACTGCGAGCATCCAGGAATTTCGCGATGACGGATTCGAGCTGTCCCTCGCCCGTGATCTTGACCCAGGCCAGGCCTTTGGCCCCGAAGCTTTTCGCGGTTTCCCCGAGCGCATCAATCCGGCTGCGGGCCATCGACGCCCCGCCTTTGACGATCAGGGCCTTCACAATACCGCCTTGGGCGACAGCGTCCTTGAAGACCTTGAATGTGCTCCTGGCGGCAAAGTCGCTCATGTCATGGAGCGGCATCCCAAAACGAAGGTCTGGCTTGTCGGAGCCATAACGGCCTATCGCCTCCGCATATGTCATCCTCGGAAACGGCGTGGCGAGGTCAATGCCGGCCGTCTCTCGAAAAACCACGGCGATCATTCGCTCCATCAACGACATGACCTGTTCGCGGTCAACGAACGACATTTCCAAATCAATCTGCGTGAACTCGGGCTGCCGGTCGTTCCGAAGGTCTTCGTCCCGAAAGCAACGCGCAATCTGATAGTAGCGGTCCACCCCGGCAGCCATCAGGACTTGCTTGAACAGCTGGGGCGACTGCGGCAGCGCGTAAAAACTGCCCGGATTCACACGACTTGGAACGAGGTAGTCCCGGGCCCCTTCGGGTGTACTCTTTGTCAGCACCGGCGTTTCGACTTCCAGAAATCCTTCGGCATTGAGAAATGCCCGTACGTGCTGCGCCACGGCATGCCGCAGGCCAAGCAATCGCTGCATCTTGGGCCGCCGCAGATCAAGATAGCGGTACTTCAGGCGAAGCACCTCCGCCACGTCGGCGTCGTCCTCAATCTGAAAAGGGGGCGTCTTGGCCTCATTGAGCATCTCGACAGAATCGACAAGCACCTCGATCTCCCCCGTCGGCAGATCAGTGTTTGCGGACTCCGCCGGCCGCGCGGCCACCACCCCGTCGACCGCAACAACGCACTCGGGACGAAGCGCATGCCCCGATTGATGGACGCCGGCGTCCCGCTCCGCGTTGAACACCACCTGCGTCAAGCCGGTGCGATCCCGTAAATCGATGAAGATCAGGCTCCCGTGATCGCGACGCCGTTGCACCCATCCCATCAGACGCACGGACTGTCCGACTTCGGATGAGCGGAGCTGCCCGCACATCTGCGTGCGCGGCTTCATGATGCCAGCTTCTCCTTGCCCGCCGAGGCATCCTTTAGCCGATGGATTTCAGGGTCTGTCAGAAACCGATACGCACCGGCGGGAAGTGTGCCCAACGTCAGCGGACCGAATCGAACCCGTTTGAGCTTCAGCACAGGATGCGCAACAGCCTCGAGCATGCGCTTTACCTGATGCGTGCGGCCTTCGAAGATGGTCAGTTCAATCCAGGAATTATCCTCGGTCTTCCTGACTTTTTTGGCGTGAGCCCGGCCCGTCATCCCGTCGCTGAGCCGAATGCCCTTCTCCAGTCTCCTGATGTGCGCCTCGTCCAGAACTCCCTTGACCTTGACCAGATAGGTTTTCGGAACATGGTACCGGGGATGCAGCAACCGCTGGGCCAGTTCTCCATCATTGGTGAGCACCAGCAAGCCTTCGGTATCGTAATCCAGACGGCCGACCGGAAACACCCGATGCTTGATCCCCCGAAGCAAGGACTGCACCGTCGGGCGGTCGTCCGTGCCGGGCCCCTCAAGAGTCGTCAGCACTCCTTTTGGCTTGTTGAGCATTACATACGCCTTGGGCGCCGGCGGCTTCAGATGGCACCCATCCACTTTCACATGATCGTGAGCCGGATCCACCTTGAGACCCATTTCCAGCGCCACCGTGCCATTGACGGTCACACGGCCCTGGCGGATCAGCTCCTCCGCCTTGCGGCGTGAGGCGACACCGGCATCCGCAATGACTTTCTGGAGCCTCATGGCTCCAGGCAAGGGGCGAGAGGCTAGGGGCGATGGGTTTGAATGTTCCTGATCTATTCCCATTCGATGGTGCTCGGAGGCTTCGAACTGATGTCGAACACCACCCGATTCACTCCTTTGACTTCATTGATGACCCGCGTCGAAATCGATCCCAACACATCGGCAGGCAGCCGCGCCCAATCGGCTGTCATTCCGTCCACGCTGGTCACCGCCCTGACGGCCACCACATTATCGTACGTTCGCTGATCGCCCATGACCCCCACGGTTCTGACCGGCAACAGCACGGCAAATGCCTGCCAGACCCTGTCATAGTAGCCCGCCTTGAGAATTTCGTGTTCAACAATAGCATCGGCTTTGCGCACGATAGCCAGCCGCTCTTTCGTGACCGGCCCCAGGATGCGGATCGCCAGGCCGGGGCCTGGAAAAGGCTGCCGTCCCACGATTTCTTCAGGAAGCCCCAGTTCCCGTCCCAATTCCCGAACCTCGTCCTTGAACAATTCGCGTAGCGGTTCAATCAGGCGAAACCGCATCCGCGACGGAAGCCCTCCGACATTGTGGTGCGTTTTGATCGTCGCCGAGGGACCTTTAAAGCTCACGCTTTCAATGACGTCGGGGTAGAGCGTGCCCTGAACGAGCCATTCGGCATTTCCCGCTCCGCGCGCGAAAGCTTCAAACTCCTTGATAAAGGCCCGCCCGATAATTTTACGTTTCCTCTCAGGATCGCTTACTGACCTAAGTGCGCTGACAAACCGGGATGATGCATTAATTAACTTCAACTTTAACTTGAAGTGCCTGGCGAAAGTCTCGCACACCAGTTTGGCCTCCCCTTCCCGCAAGAGGCCATGGTCCACGAAGAGGCACGTGAGCCGGCTGCCGACTGCTTCTTGGGCAAGCGCGGCCGCGACCGAAGAGTCCACGCCTCCGCTGAGCGCGCAAAGGACCTTCCCGGTTCCCACCCGGGCCCGGATGGCTGCGATGGTCTCCGCCTTGAACGAACGCATGGTCCAATCCGGCTTCACCCCGCAGACGTCATAGACGAAATTCCTGAGGATGGCCGCCCCGCCTTCGGTATGGGCTACTTCAGGATGAAACTGGAGGCAATAGATCCGCCTGCCGCGATCCGTCGCTTTCATGGCCGCCACCGGTGAGTTCGAGGTGCGCGCAATGGCACTGAAACCAGGCGGCATCCGTTCGATTCGGTCTCCATGCGACATCCAGGCCGTCTGACTGGTTTTCTCCCCGCGGAACCCCTTGAACAGATCCGTATGATCGTCGATCTGCAGCGTCGCAGGACCGTACTCGCGATGAGCCGACCGCGCCACGACTCCGCCCAGTAAATGGGTCACCAGCTGCATGCCATAGCAGATCCCCAGAATCGGAATTCCCGTGTCCAGGAGCTGCTTGGGGACGGTCGGAGCTTTCCGATCGTAGACACTGGAGGGACCTCCGGACAGAATGAGACCGGCCGGGCGGTACGCCAGAATGCGAGTGAGCGGGACATTATAGGGCAGGATTTCCGAGTAGACGTGGGACTCGCGGATACGGCGGGCAATTAGCTGCGTGTACTGGGAACCGAAGTCAAGAACCAGGATTCTCTGGTGCTGGGGACCCATCGCATTCGGAGAGAAACTAGAACTCAACCTCTGTCCGATAATTGGGGGCTTCTTTGGTGATGATGACATCGTGGACATGGCTCTCGCGCAACCCCGCCTGGGTCACTTGAATGAAGCGGGCCCGTTTCTGCATTTCAGCAATTGTGCGACATCCGCAGTATCCCATCCCGGAGCGGAGTCCGCCGACCAACTGATACACCACCCCGGACATGGTTCCCCGATACGGCACGCGGCCCTCAATCCCTTCCGGCACCAGCTTTTGCACCGGCCGGTCCTTTTGCGCATACCGGTCTCGCCCCCCACGCTCCATGGCGCCCAGCGACCCCATGCCCCGATACACCTTATAGGTCCGGCCTTGAAAAAGGACCGTCTCGCCGGGGCTTTCTTCGGTCCCGGCAAACAGCCCGCCGATCATCACGGCAGAGGCGCCGGCGGCAATCGCCTTGGAGATGTCGCCGGAGTATTTGATTCCCCCGTCCGCAATAATCGGCACCTTGGCGCGGGCGGCGGCGGACGCGCATTCCGCCACGGCCGTTAATTGCGGCACCCCGGCTCCCGCGACAATTCGCGTCGTGCAGATGGAACCCGGACCGACTCCCACTTTGATGGCGTCGGCACCGGCCGCGATGAGGTCGCGGACCGCTTCCTTCGTGGCCACATTGCCGGCCACAATCTCCACCTCCGGGAACCGACGCTTCAGCAGGCGCACGGTGGCCAGCACGCTGGCACTGTGCCCATGGGCTGTGTCCACGACTACAACATCCACGCCCGCCTTGGCCAGTTCGGCCACCCGTTCTTCCGCGTCTCCTCCCACTCCCACCGCCGCGCCCACGCGCAGGCGGCCATGCTCGTCCTTGCAGGCATCAGGATATTGTATCCGCTTCGCAATGTCCTTGATCGTGATCAGGCCCTTGAGCTCGAACCGCTTGTTCACCACGAGCAATTTTTCAATCCGGTGCTGGTGGAGGATCTCCCGCGCCTTATCAAGCGTCGTCCCCTCCGGCGCCGTCACAAGGTGTTTGTGCGTCATCACCTGGGCTATCTTCAGGTCCATGCGACTTTCAAAACGCAGGTCCCGATTCGTGACGATGCCGACGAGTTTTCCGTGTTGGGTCACCGGAATTCCCGAGATCCGGTATTGCGCCATGATCTTGTGAGCGTCCCTGATCGTGCTGTCGGGGGAGATCGTCACCGGATCCGTGATCATACCGCTTTCAGATTTTTTGACCCGATCCACCTCTGCGGCCTGATCCACCGGCGAGAGCACGCGATGGACGATCCCGATCCCGCCCTCCCGGGCGATTGCGATGGCCAGGCGGGACTCCGTGACCGTATCCATGGCGGCGCTGACAACCGGGATATTGAGCGTGATTCGGCGTGTCAGGTGAGTGCGGGTATCGGTCTCGGCCGGCACGACCGAGGATTTCGCCGGGACCAGCGCCACGTCATCGAAGGTCAGTCCCAGCGGCAAGGAAGGCTGCAGCATGAATCGCTATTGCTTCGGCATGGACCAGAGATGCGTTCCGGGGGCGTCCTGCAGGATGGTCTTTTTTTCCTCCAAGGCCGAGGACTCGGACTCCGACACCTCGGCCTGTTCGCGCAACTGCAGTTCCCCCTCGTCCGCAGTCATGAACTGCTGGACTCTGAAATTGGAACTGTCCAGCACGAAGATCGCACCGCGGCGATCGACCGCAATCCCATAAGGAAAGTTACACTGGCCGCGCCCGCCGCCGAACCCACCCCATTGCGTCTCAAAGTTCCCGTCCCGATCGAATTTCTGGATCCGATGGTTGCCCGTATCCGTGACGTAGACGAATCCGTCCCGATCGACGGTGATGCCCCACGGATTCCACAATTGCCCGGGCTCCTGCCCCTTGGTTCCCCACTTGCCAAGGAGCTGTGGGAGAAAATTTGTACTGGTGTCGAATTTTTGAATGCGATGGTTCCCCATGTCCACGACGTACACCGTCCCATCGTTTTCATCCACCGCAATGCCGCGCGCAAAGTAGAGCTGGCCGTCCGCGTTTCCAAAGCTGCCCCACGCCATGATGAATTCACCGCTTCGGTCGAACTTCTGGATCCTGAAATTCGCGCTGTCCACCACGTAGACATAACCCCGCGTGTTGTCGACGGCCACTCCCCAGGGCGCGTTGAACTGCCCTTCGCCACCCCCTTGCCGACCCCATTTTGTCAGATAGCTTCCCATCTTGGCATCGAACCGCTGCACCCGGTGGTTGCCGGTATCGCACACATACACCACCCCTTTATCATCCACGGCGATGGCGGTAGGATTCTGGAAGTTCGACGGGGCGGTACCGAACATACCCCAGAGGTGGACAAAATTACCCGCATTGTCAAATTTCTGGATCCGACAGTTGCCTGTATCCACAACATAGACGTTGCCGCTCGCATCACAGGCCAGGCCGTATGACGGCGTTCCGAATTCTCCCCCATGGAGCAGGTGCGCGCCGCTGCCGGCTTTCCCCCAGACATTGACGCACACATAACCCGACGTATTGAGCAGGAGGGAGTTCGTCGCCGGTGCCGAGATGTTCCGGCCCCCGTCCTTGAACCAGACATAGATCGTCTTTTTGCCGTCTCCGGGAGAGAGCGTATAGGGAACGGTTGCGCCGAACTTGCCGACCGGTTCGACATCGACCCATCCCGGCGTCGTGGCGGTCGGCGTACTCGGCACTTCCGAAATAAAATACCCGGCCACCCCCGAGTCGACGTCGTTGGCAAAGATGGTAAGCACCACATCCGGGAGGTTGGTCATGAACGCCCCATGATTGATGATCATGTACGGGCTCTGGGGCGCGGACAGGTCGATCATTGAGGGAGCGGCCTCGATCTCAGGCGACGCCGGGCTCTCGGTCCCGTTCGTGTCCACCGCCGTCAAAACAAAATAGTACGTCGTGCCGTTGGCGAGGCCGACATGCGTGTACGGAGACGTGACCTCCCCAACACAGGTTCCCGTCTGGAAGGTGACGTGGGGCTCGGTATGGTAGTAGAGGTTGTAGGAAGCGGCGCCCGGGACATCCATCCAGCTCAGGGTGACTTCCGTATCGCCGGCTTTGGCGGTCAGCGCGGCCGGCGCCGCGAGTTCGCCCGACGGCTTTTCCTCTGCCACCATGGCTTGCAATCCGTCCGTCGGCGCGTACTTCACCACGCGCGCGTTGCCGCTGTCCACCACATACACGTAGCCCTCGCGGTCGACCGCGATCCCGTATGGAAAATTCAGCTGCCCGATCGTATTGCCGCGATTGCCCCACGAGCAGACAAAGGCGCCATTGCCGGTGAATTTCTGGACGCGGTGGTTATTCGTATCCACCACATACACATTGCCCAGCGCGTCCAAGGCAATGCCCCACGGGGCATTGAACTGCCCAGGGCCGGTGCCTTCCTTGCCCCACTTGGAAAGAAAATTCCCGCGGCTATCGAACTTTTGTACACGATTATTAATCTCATCCGTCACATACACGTTGTCCGCAAAGTCAACGGCGATGTCGCGGCAATAGAAGAAGGCTCCTTCAAAGGCGCCCTCCTTTCCCCACATCAGGATCGGCTCCCCGTCGGAAGTGTACTTCTGCACACGGTTGTTCAACGTGTCGGCAATGTAGACATTGTCCTCTTTGTCGACCGCCACGCCCCATGGATTATCAAAGATCCCTTGCGACGCGCCCTTCCAGGCAAAGCCGAACTTTCCCCAGACCGTCAGGAACTGGCCGTCCTTATCGAATTTTTGGACCCGGTGATTGTTGGCATCAACAACCACCAAGTCGCCTTGCGCCATGCAGGCCAACCCCCGCGGGTAATAAAACTGCCCCTCTGCATCCCCTGCCTCATCGCCAAGGCGCGATAGGAACGTGCCGTGCTTATCGAATTTCTGAACGGTGTGGGTATCGGTATCGGCCACATAGATATTGCCGTCACGATCCAGCGCGATACCGGTGGGCGATTTGAACTCTCCATCATCATAGCCTTCCGTCCCGAATTGCATGACGCAAATATACGGAGACGGAACCGCCATGACCTCTTCCGATTCAGCGCTCTCTCCGTTCTTGGTGACGGCGGTGACCACATAGTGGTAGCACAGGCCATTCGCCAGGTCGGTATGCTGATAGGGCGGCGCGGCCGTGTCGACCAGGGTGCCATTCTCCTTGGTCACACCGATCTTCGTCTTGAACCGCTCGATCCCCACGGAATCGTAGTGAAAGCGGTCGAATTCCTTGCCTTCTTTGGTGACGCCGCGAGAGGTTTTGTAATAGATGTTGTAAAAGAGAGCGTCCGCAACAGGCGCCCAATTGACCGTCAGCTGCCCATCCCCTACCTTGATGCTGACACCCTGCGGAGACGGCGGCAGATCGGATTGTTCCGCCGCGGTACCCCCTCCGGGCTGGACGGACCCGTCAACCGTCAGGAAAAACCGGTCTCGCGGATGCCGCTCACTATCGTGCATAGCCATGGCACGTACTCCTACAAAATTTTCCAATTGATTCGATGAGTTTAGCACCCGACTTTGAATGAAGTCAAGGCAGGGAATCCGCCTCGGAGACTAGAGATAGGAGACAGGACGCCTGGTTCCAGCGGGAGGGCGCGCCGTCGGCTCCTCATTCCCCTGCACCCTTCGAAGACGAGCCTCGACATCGCGTATGGACGGAATATCTTCGTAAAGTCGGACCGCTTTATCGGCAAAACCTTCGTCCTCATACAGCACGGCAAGATCGTATTTCACATACGGCACGCCTGGCCCCCCGCAGCGGGCATCCGCCAGTACCCGCTCAAGGAAGGCAATCGCAGACGTGTTGAGGTTCTGATCCTTGTAGCAGGCCGCAATCATCGCGCAGGCATCAACGAATCGCGTCGGACCGCGCGCTGCCAATTGGAACTCCTCGATCGCTTCGGCAATCAGTCCCATCTCCTTGTACGCGACGCCCAGGTCATAATGCGTTTCGAGCGCCTCGTCGCCCGATTGATCGTTGCCCCCCGCGTGAAGTTGCTCAAAGATTGCCTCAAAGTCGGCGTCCATCACCTGCGAGGAACCGGCAACGACCGGCGATTCCA
>JAVHQA010000151.1:12576-25799 GCA_036170875.1 Nitrospirales bacterium | reverse complement strand
TCCGGCGAAATCTTAAGAACCTGCTCGTAGAGCTTGCCCGCTTCCTCCGTACGGCTCAGACGCTGATACTCACGCCCGATCCGCAGGTACTCCTCAATGCCCTCCTCGGTCAGATTCTCTTTGAGGCACAGTTCCGCCACGCGCAATCGCATGTCCGTGTTCTGAGGATCGACCTTCGTGATCTTCCGGAACAGCGTCAGCGCATTCATGGCCTTCCCGGTCTTCAAATACGTCTTCGCGCCGGCCAGGTACTCAGCGACGGCATTGTTCATCAGCCCGCGAACCACGTTCAGGTCGCCGAGCAGGGTATAGACTTCCGCACGATTGGGATCGAGCTTGAGAATTTTCTTGTAGAGCGCGACCGCCTTGAGATGAAAGCCTTCTTGAAGATAAAACCGGGCGGCTTTGCTGTACGCGTCGATGGCGTCGGGGGTGGCCTTGTTCTTCAGGCAGAGATCGCCGATGGTGTTGTAGACGTTTGCGTCATGGGGGGTCTCGTCGAGGAGTTCACGCCACGCGCTGATTGCGCTGACGAATTTCCCGGATTCGGCCAGTTGCCGGGCCTTTTCAATCTTCGCGTCTTTATCACTGGCCAAGGCGAGAACCTCAGAAGCGGAGATTATTCAGCGTAGCGCGCCTACTGGACTTTCATCACGTTCGCGGCCTGAGGCCCCTTCGCCCCTTCCACGACGTCAAATTCGACGTTTTCGCCTTCCTTGAGCGTTTTAAACCCTTCCCCCTGCAAAGCCGAATAATGGACAAAGACATCCTGCCCCGTATCCATGCGAATAAATCCGAACCCTTTCCGGTCATTAAACCATTTGACCGCGCCTTTGCTCTTCACGCCGCCCTCCTTTCGTCATACCGTACGCTCAGGACGGAAACCCGCCGGAAATTCATCAGCCGGAATACCCGATAGGGTTTCGGCAGCGAGTGCGTGCCCGGGAAACCTTGCCTGCGAACCCAGCCGCCGTGAGCATCTATCATAGCCCCCCACGAGTGTCAAGTAGACACCCTGGGCGATTTGCATTGTCCCCTGCCTTTAAGTATAACTGTGCGTGGGGGACGCCACTGCCTCGTGCGGACGATCGATCGGTATATCCTGCAAGAACTGGGCGCGCCGTTCGCTCAGAGCCTTGGCGCTCTCACGTTTATCCTGCTGACGAGAGAGATCCTCCGTCTCGTTGAACTCCTGATAAACAAAGGGGTGGGGATTGTTCCTCTCCTCAAAACCTTCCTCCTGCTCCTGCCGTCCTTCTTTGTGTTGACCCTCCCCATGGCCTGTCTTATCGCATCCATCAGCGCCTTCAGCCGCCTCTCCTCGGACCGGGAACTGACTGCCATGCAGGCCACGGGCGTCAGCATAGGACGCCTGCTGCGCCCCGTGCTGCTGTTCTCGACTGCCGTCTTCCTTGTCACGCTCTACCTGTCCCAGTATGCCCAGCCATGGACGGGACAGTCCCTCAAGAAACTGGCGCTGATCATGCTCCGCGACGAGGTGTCCATGGCGTTTGACGAAGGCGTCTTTAACACGCCCACGGACAAGGTCGTGATGTATATCGGCGAGCGCAGTCTTCCCGGCGGCCCCCACGGCGTGTTCATCTCGGACGCCCGGATCACGGGAGAACCGCGAATCGTCGTCGCCCGCGACTGGTCCGCCATCAATGACCCGCTTCACAACCGCATCGGCATGACGCTCCGGGACGGCACGATTCACGTCAACCCCAACAATCCCCGCGAGTACCGGATGATCATGTTCACCAATTATGACTTCACACTGAACCTATCCGAGAGCCTGTCGCCGACGCCCGAAGAGCGTCTTTCGCTGCAGCACATCCGGGACAAAATCACCGAGACCAACGGGGAAGACCCCCGCTACCTCAGAATGCTGCAAGACCATTACAAAAATCTGGCCGTTCCCGTCTCCACGCTCCTGTTCGGCATCATCGGCATGCCGCTCGGCATCGCCCTCAAGCGGTCCGGACGATCCGGCGGGTTCGCCGTGGGCATTCTGATCGTCCTGCTTTTCTATGTCCTGAATGTCATCGCCGATTACTGGGTCTCCAGCCGCGCGCTGAATCCCTTCGCCGCGGCCTGGCTTCCGAATGCCGCCTTCGGAGCGGCTTGCCTGTGGCTCTTTTACCACCGCACCCGTACCTGACCCGAGCACGACCCGATGACACTACTCATGTCCTACCTGTTGCGCGAACACATGCGGGTGTTCTGGCCGTGCCTGGGCGGAGTGGCCGCCGTCTACCTCATTGTCGATTTCGTCGAAAAGATCAGAAAGTTTGTGACCTATCAGGCCGAACTCCACCATATCCTCTGGTATTTCGTCCTCAAGTTGCCCAGCATCCTCTTCCAGATCATGCCGTTGGCCGTCTTGATGTCCACGCTGCTGACGCTCACGATCCTGTCCCGGAACAACGAGATCACCGCGATGCGCAGCAGCGGGATCAGCCTGTACTGGGTGTCGGTTCCATTTCTGGTGGTCGCCCAGGTATTGAGCCTGCTGATGCTCTGGGCCAGTGACGCCGTGATCCCGGGCGCCAACCAGCAGGCGGACGTGCTGCGAGAATTCCGAATCGAAGGGAAAACTCCAGGCTCGGTGTTTCAAGGCAGCGAGATGTGGGTGCGGCTGGGCGATCAGACGCTCATGAAAGGCGATCTGCCTGACGACAGCGCCCCGAGAGTCTACGGCATCAGCCTGTACAAACTGGAGCAGGACTTCAGCATTCGTGAAATTGTGTTCGCGAAGGAACTGCGGTACGAAAACGGCGGATGGGTGCTGGTCTCGGGCGTCAGCCGGACGTTTCATACCGATCAGCTTGTCCGGTCCCAGCCCTTCGATCGCCTGCCAATCCAGCTGAACCAGAAGCCCGAGGACTTTCGGCGGGCCGTTCGCATCGATTCAGAAGCCTTGAGCCTGCGCGAGCTGGCCGCGTACGTTGAGCGCCTCCGGCAAGATGGCTATAACCCTGCGCGCTACGCGACAGACCTGTTCGGGCGGACGGCGTTTCCCTTCGTCTGTCTCATCATGGCGCTCATCGGGATCACGATGAGTCTCACGGAAACCGGCTCTCGCGGCACGGGGCTGATCAAAGGCGTGGGGTACAGCCTCCTGATCGCCTTCCTGTACTGGGCGACCCATTCCGTGGCCCTGGCATTCGGGCGGAGCGATGTCGTGCCCCCCCTCCTGGCGGGATGGGCGGCCAACATCCTGTTCCTGTCCTTTGCCGGGTACTTGTTTCTTCGGGTCAGGCAGTAATCAGGCGCGGGTGAACAGTTCACGCCAGAAGATGACCTTGGCATTGAAGTAGCCGGCCCACGGGAGAAAAATCGCCGCATACGCCCCGATTTTGCCAAGATAATACCCCGTGATCCCGAATTGGGCGAGAATGCCCACCACATACATGGCAAGCACAAAACGCCTGCCAGGGTGGGCAGGCCCGGCAGACAGCGCATCCCGTTTTGTTTTCTTGTAATCCTTGGCTGCCTCCAGTATTTTCTGCTTTCGCGCCAGATGCTCCGGGCATGTTGCCACGAGATACCGTTCGTATCGGGCATGCCCCCAGCCCCACACGGCCCCCCAGAAGAACAGGACCGTGCTCCCCATCAAGACGTCGGGGGTCAGCTCATCTTGCACCCACATCCACGCCACACCCCCATAGCCGGCCAGCAAGCCCACCATGCCCAACGGGATGGTGGGCATCATGATCCGGCTTTTCAGGTACAAGCGGGCGCGCTCCCGCACATCTTCCCGGTATCTGGCTGTGACAATCTTTGGCACGTGTTATGTTCCTTCTTCAAGTTCTCCCGCGATTATAACAATGCCCGCCCCAATCGCCAACATTCCCCATCTATCGGGGGTCCGTTTGTTTCTTCCCCCACATCCTGTGGCAATAGAAATCGCCGGGGAAAATTTCCACTTGGGCGAGCCGTCTTAGGAACAAGGCAGCGTTCAGGCCGAAAGACGCAGCAATGACTCGTCACATTCGCGTCTCATGGCTTCCTTCGTGGGGGAAAATTTTCTTATGCCGTATCGGTGGCTCCAGAAGCCTCGTTTCGAAGCCGCGACGACGATTAACTGCGCCGGCACTACGTCTCTCGCCATTCATTCGTCACAGCCCCCAATTGGAGCGGAAAGACTTCGTGTATCAAAAACTTTGCGCCGCAATCCTGTCCACAAGTTCTGGGGATACCCTGGGGATAGCCTTGTGCATGCCAGAGGCCAGGACTGCGTCCACGCCAGCAACCATCCCTTGCATAAAATTTAAGCCAAAGTTTCATCACCACACCAACAAGTTAGGAGATATTTGCCCTGGCTGATCAGGAACCGCCGTTCCGCTCCCACAGCAATTCCTGACCACCCTGCGCCTTCACGACCCAGCGAGCCAGCACAAACAGCGCATCGCTGAGCCGGTTGAGAAATTTCACGATCACTGGATCAATCGGTTCTTCTCGTGACAGCCTGACGCATTCGCGCTCGGCCCGGCGGCAGACGGTTCTGGCATGATGGAGGAGCGCGGCCACCTTGCCGCCCCCGGGAAGAATAAACTCCTTCAGGGGGGCCAGATCCTTTTGACAGCCATCGATCATCCGTTCCAGACGCTTGATATCCGCTGGTAGAACCTGCGGCATATTCTTGAACGTCTGACCCGGGACCGTCGCCAGTATCCCGCCCGTATCAAACAGCTTATTCTGAATCCAGCGCAATTCGCGTTCCATCCGCGCGACAGAGGCCTTGGTGCCGGGGCCGTCGGCATTAAACGCCCGAACAACCCCCACGATCGCATTCAGCTCGTCCACCGTCCCGTACACTTCCACCCGCAAGCTGTCTTTCCAGACCTGCTGCCCGCCCGCCAGCCGCGTCCGTCCGGCATCCCCCGTCCGCGTGTAGACTTTCGTGATCCGCATCGTTGGCCCTCTTTATATGCGACAGCAATCTTGCCGACGCCATTGAAAACCAGTGAGATTAATCGCGATGGACTTGACGATACGCATCAGCCGATCCCGTCCAGTGGAAATCTTCCGGGTGGATAAGATGAGCCAGCAGTTCGACGCCTTCCACGATGCGTGGGCCCGGTCTGGCAAAGTAGGCGTTTGCGTCAACCGCGAACACCTTCCCCTGCTTGACGGCCGGCAAGGCGTTCCAGCCCGGCCGTTCCATAAGTGTGCTGGACTGTTCCAGTGCCGTGTCGGTCTTGAACCCGCAGGGAGACACGATGACGACTTCAGGTTGGTACTCCAACACACGCTCCCATGGGATTCTCACCGAGTCGGCCCCATGCCTGGAATTGCGATCTTCGGCTCCCGCCCAGTCCAGCATCTGGGGAATCCAGTGGCCCCCGCAATAGATCGGGTCAACCCACTCGATGAAGGCCACTCGCGTCTTGCGTTGATATTGGGCCGACTTGGCAGCGATGCGCGTGACCTTCTCCCGAGCCGCCGCCACCCAGTCTCTCGCTACGTCAAGGCGACCAGTCCTACGCCCCAGCTCTTGATAGGCATCGAGAATCTCCTCAAAGCTCTTCGGCGTCTGCCACAGGATCTCCGGAACAGGGCTGAGAGTCTTCAGCACCTGACTGACCTCGTTGCCTGACGGGCCGCAGACTTGGCAGAGGTTCTGGGTGATGAGCAGCGTGGGCGCCGCCCGCCTCAGTTGTTCTTCGTTCACGGCATACAGGCTCTGGCCAGATCTGATCCGCGCCGTGACCGTGTCATCAATCTGCGCCATGGTCATCCCCGAGAAGTCCAACGCGCACTCCACCAGAACCGGCTTGGTCTTGGCCTGCTGAGGATAGTCGCACTCGTGAGTAACCCCGACCAGCCGGTCTCCCAACCCCAACAGGTACACCATTTCCGTCGCAGCCGGCAGGAAGGAGGCGATCCGCAGGTCTTCCATATCAGGCGGGCAGGACATCGGTGTAGACGAAGTTGGAGCGCATCACGGTTTCTCCAATCTTGATGCGAATATGCCCGCCGCTGTTTTTGAAGATTGGCGAGGCGTAAACGAATGAGTGGAACTCCCCGTTCTCTCCACAAGGATCGACCGCCTTCGGAAGGTCGGCAAGAAGCCGGCGGTCAAATTCTCTGCCGGCGAACGCTTCCGGGATTTGCCGAGGGTCCACACAGACAAGGATTGCCTTCTGACCACAATCGATCATTTCTTCTGCGAGCTTCCTGGTGTTCCTGAGCCACAGAGGATACACCGTCTGCATGCCTATCTTGGCCATGTTCTCATCCCGGTATTTCCGAATATCCGCCAAGAAGAGGTCGCCAAACGCGGCATGTGTGACGCCCTCGGCTTTCTTTCGCACCAAGTATTCGGCGATACGTGTTTCCCAGAGATCATTGCTGCACGGCCAAGGGATGGAGATTTTCGCCAGCGGGATTCCCAGGGCCGCTGCCTGTCGGTCCAGAAGCTCTTCCCGTAAGCCGTGCATGGCCACGCGCGAGTGAGTTTCATTGACCGTCGTGAATAGTTCCCGTACGTCATACTCGCCCTGTTTGAGAATTTCATACAGAGCGAACGCGCTGTCCTTTCCGCTGCTCCATGACATGATCGCGTGTTTCATGGCCCGACCGGTGTTTCAGTGTCTCTGATCGCCCCCGCCGCCTGTTGCTGAGGGAGCAGGGCGGCGACTTCCTGCCGAAGGCAATTTGAACAGAAACATCCCTCATCCGTCACAGGCATGACGGGAGGAAGCTCGGCGCACCAACAATGCCCCGTTCCCTGGTCCGCGCCGCAGACAAACGCAACCCCGCAGCGAGGGCATCGCTTACGCGTCTGCATCGCACCGAGCGGCTTCTCTTCATCGGCGATCTCACAGGCATCCATATACATCATCTCGCCCCGCTCGCATGTGTCAAAGGCGGCGACCCGAAGCCCCCTTTTGAAAGTCGGGCCGTCCAGAACCAGGCTATGATATTCTCCGTTCTCACCGCAAAGGTCTAGCCCTGTGCGCCGAGCGATGCCTTCCATTTCCTCCACGGCCTGTCGGTCAATGGCACGGCCAACCCACTGCCGGGTAAACCATGGTTTCTTGACCAGTGAAAAGACCGCCTTGAACCCGCAGCCCAGGAAGTCCGACAGCAGACCACGCCGGTCGCGGCCCCAGAGAGGCGTCAGGACATCGAGGCCTGCGTCGCGGCTCCTCTCCCGTATCCAGTTTGGATGACCGTCCACTTCGGCGATGTCGCCAGTGACCAGCACCTTGATGCCCTCTCCCCATAGCACCCGCATGGCCTGCGCGTAGCCAGCCTCCAGCGGAGGTTTTATTTCGACCGTGCGGTGGCGCAAGCCCATAGCCTCTGCTTGTCGCTTGAGAAACGGAATCGGATGGGCAAGAAAGACCGGCGATGGGGGAGCCACTGTGACCAGTTCCGCGACCTGGACTCCGGACTGATGAGCCTCGTAGAGCGCCAACGAACAGTCCTTGCCTCCCGTCCACAGCGCCGCCGCGAGCTTCATGTCGTCACCGGCCTGAGCACTGTCCAGTCCGCCAGTCGTGCAGCGCCAAACATCACCAGCGAGTAGACCACAGTGCTTGCCAGCATGTTTCCGAAAAACGGAATCGCCATCGTATAGCACGTCAGCAGGCCTGCACTCGTGTGCGGATACATGCCCGAGTTCAGCCAAACCGAGAAGTTCGTCAGCAGGTAAAACATCATCGCACTCAACACCGACGCGGCGCCGACGGACGCTAGGCCGGGGGAATGACCCGAACGGCGCAGATACCTTCCCATAAGAACAGTCAGAAGAAATGCCGCATACACCGCCGGCATCTCACCATGGAACCCCAGGACCGCATCCGACAACAACATCGCTGCAATCGGCACTGCAAACGCCATGAATCTTCCTTGAAAACTCGCGCCCGCGAAGAGAGCCAGCGCCCCGATAGGTGTAAAGTTCGGGGCGTGCGGGATGAGACGAGAGAGTACCGCCACAACAACAATACCCATATAGACAACAGGTCGCAGTTTCATGGTTGCTCCTTCCGCAGGAGGGGCACGGCGCGCCGTGCCCCTCCATGTGCAGCGTTAATAGGTAAACTTCACGCCGGCAAACACAGACCTGGTCGGTGTGCCGAAAGTCTGTATCTCCTCATAGTCCTTGTCAAAGAGATTCTCCACCCGAGTGAAGACTTGCCACTGTTTGGTCACATCATAGGACGCCGACACGTTCACCACGTCGAACGACGGCATCTTCTCGGTATTCAGCACATTATTCACGCGGCCCCCGACAAACCGGTAGTCGAAGTTCACGCGAAGCGGCTCAATCGGGCGATAGCTGATCCCCGCGCTGGCTTGATCCACCGGCCGTTGCGCCAATCGCAGACCGGTATCGAGGTTACGGGTCATGGTCCATGTATACTGTCCCCGCAGATCAAGATTCTTCAAGGCCGCGAACTGAAATCCCGCTTCCCACCCCTTGCTCAGTGCATTGCCAATGTTTTGTGGAATAAAGGCCGGCGCGGGCGATTGAATCAAATCCCGGAAGCGATTCCAAAAGAAACCGGCGCTCACGGTCAGCTTTTCCTGCAACAATTTTTGATCCACTCCGAGGTCCATGCTCTTACTCTTTTCTGGCCGGAGATTCGGATTACTGAATCCGGGGAAAAATAAATCGTTGATGGTGGGGGCGCGAAAGCCGGTCGCATAGCTGCCTCGAAACTTTGTGCCGGTTTCATTCAACAGGTAGCCACCCGTGACACGATAGGTCGTGGCATCCCCAAAGGCGCTATACGAATCTTGGCGTACGCCACCCGTGAACAATATCCGCTCAAGAATCGTCGCCTGAAGGTCGGCAAATCCCGCGTGTGACGACACAACCTTGGAGCGGCTGCTTGCGCTGAAGTTCGGGCTGTCGCCCACGCCTTCACGGAATTGATAGCCGGCCACCAGGAGCAGCGGCTTGGCGATCTGGAACGTGTGTTGCGATTCAACCCGGTGATTCAGGTTTTCCAGATTGTTGTTGCCTCCGGCGCCAAAGGGCGCGCTCACGACATTCGTGGCGACATTCCGTTGGGCGCCGCCGGTGAGATTGAACGTGAATTGGCGATCCCGCGCCAGCGTCAGTGTGTGCGACCACCAGGATGTGATCGGCTGGTCATAGCTTCCGCTCAACAGCAAGCGATGATCCAGAGCTTGCGACCCGGTCACATCGGTGGCCCCTGTCCCGCCACTATCAATATCTCTCTTGGACTTCCACCAGCGCACATTGACATCCACACGACCGTCTCCCGGCAGCGCAAGGCCGGCACGGGCTGAGGTCTGAAAATTGTGGAACCCGTCCCGCTCGGTGGCGCCCCGCTGAGCATTGACTGCCGAAAATCCATTGGCATCCCATTGGGTGACCGACGCGGACAGGTCCAGCGGGCCTTTCTTCCCCGAAACCTGTGCCCCCTCACGCAGTGTCACAAAAGAGCCGTATTCGACAAACGCGCCGGCGGTAGGCGCGCCGGTTCCTTTTTTGGTGATGATGTTAATCACCCCGCCCATCGCATCCGATCCCCACAACATGCTTTGTGCGCCGCGTAAAATTTCGATCCGCTCGATATTTTCGGTCGTCAGATTCCCAAAATCAAAGAGTCCCGCAGTAGAGCTGTTGAGAATCACGCCGTCCATCAGCACCATGGTATGAGCGCTTTCTGATCCCCGAATACGCGCGGTGGTCAGAGTGCCAGGGCCTCCACTGGCATTGATCGTCACGCCTTGCGCAAGACGAAGCGCGTCGGCAACGGTCCTGATTTTCTTTTGCTCCAACTCTTCTCCCTTGATGACTTCAACGGCGCTGGTCAGGCGACTTACCGGAACGGGCGTTTTGGTCGCGGTCACAACGACTTCCTCTAGAACGTCTGCGGAAGGCTCCGCTGCAGATACTGGCAGGGAAACGCACAACAGCAGAACGGAAACTGACAGAAAGCTGAAAATGGCACGTAAACCCGACATGGCAAACCTCCCTTTGACTCGAAGGGCAGTTCGATGTGGCGACAAGCGGGTTTCCTGACTTGCGGGTCCTCGCGCCTTCCGCGCCTTCCCATACGCTGATCGCGCACAGTGGCCTTATGCAGAAGGGCTCTCCGCTTACAGTGGCGGCACCGTGATGGCTTTGCACCATCTTCCCCTGACTTATGTCGTCCTTCTCTTCCTGTAACCCTCTACCGAAATTGGTCTCCTGTACCCCCTGCAAATCGGCTCCCGGCGAGGGGGATACTTCCCGTCCGGGGCCCTCCTATCACTGCGAAATCAAATGCGGGCGCGCCTCCGCGCGGGGGAGCGTGATCCTTGGCGTTCCGGTCGCCGGATGAGCATCAATGAGGACCTCACACCCATACGTGACGCGCAGATGCTCGACCGTCAACACATCCTTCGGGGGACCGGTGCGGTACGGCCGTCCCTCGTGGAGCAGAAGCAGGCGATCGCAATACTGGCTGGCCAGGTTCAGATCATGCGAGACCACGACCACGGTCACATGCCGCTCCCTGTTCAGTTCCTTCAGAACCCCGTAAATATCGATCTGGTGCTTGAGATCGAGAAAGGCGGTCGGTTCATCCAGCAGAAGAATTGGCGTGTGCTGGGCCAGGGCGCGCGCAATCACGGTCCGGTGCCGTTCCCCTCCGGAAAGAGCCTGAAACGTCCGCGTCGCCAGATGATCGACCTCCATGATCCGCATCGCGTGCCGGGCGATCCGGAGATCGTCCCCCGATTCCCAGCCCCATCCGCGTTGATGGACAAACCGCCCCATCAGCACCAGTTCGCCCACGGTAAAGGGGAACAGCACCTGGCTCTCCTGGGGAACCAGCGCCACCAGGCGGGCCATCTCCAGAGGCGGGAGGGTGGCTACGTCAGACCCGTGGAGACACACCCGCCCTTTCTGCGGGCGGAGGAGTCCCGCCATGAGTTTCAGCAAGGAGGTCTTGCCGGACCCGTTCGCGCCGACCACTCCAAGGATTTCGCCCTCGCTGACGTCCAGCGAACAGCCCTCCAGAACCCATGGCTGGGCATACCGGAAACCGACATCCCGCAACTGGTAACAGGCATCCATCGCGCTACCCGATGGCCTCTTTCCGATGACTCATCAGCAGGTAGATGAAAAACGGCCCTCCACACAACGCCGTGATCACCCCGACCGGCAGTTCAGCAGGCGCCAGGAGGCTGCGGGCGACCGTATCGGCGACAGCCAGAAAGGTGCCTCCGACGAGCGCCGATGCCGGGAGCAACAGCCGATGGTCGGGCCCCAGCACCATGCGGACCGCATGGGGGACAATCATGCCGACAAAACCGATCAGCCCGCTCACGGCGACGGCCGCGCCGGTGAGAAGTGCCGTGGTGATAAAAATCACGCGCTTGACCCGCTCCACATCAAGGCCCAGTCCCTGGGCAGGATCATCTCCCAGCGACAGGAGATTGAGGTTGCGGCCCTGCGCGCAGAGCACGCCGATCCCCACCAACACGATCGCCGCAAGCGCGCCCAGCCCGTCGTACCCGAGCGTCGCCAGACTGCCCATCAGCCAGAAGAACAGGCGAAACGCACTGGTCGAGTCGGACAGCGACGTGATGAACAAAATCAGCGCCGACAGGATGGCATTGATGATCACCCCGGCCAGCAGCAGGGTCTGAACCGGAATCCGGCCGTCGGCGACGGCAATACGATAGATGACACCGATCGTCGCGGCGGCGAAGATGAACGCGCATAGTTGCACCGCGGTGAATCCACCGATTGCCCATGCCAGCCCGAATTGCAGGGCCAGCGCCGCGCCGAGGGCCGCCCCGCTCGAGATGCCGAGAATGTACGGATCCGCCAGAGGATTCCTCAATAACGCCTGCAAGGCCACCCCGACCGCCGCCAGGCTCGCACCGACGAGAAACGCCAGCAGCAGCCTCGGAAGCCGCACCTCCCAGACAATTACCGCAGGGCTGACGCCGGCGGCGCTGTCCGTGGCGGCGCCGGGAGCCAGAAGGATGCGCGCCAGCTCCGGCAACGGGATACGCTCCACGCCATATTGCAGGCAAAGCACCACTCCGATCAGCGCCGCCGCGACAAGCACCGTGAGCGCTCTGACCCGCCGCCGGGCCGTCAGGGCCGGCAGAAAGGACATGTCGGCCGGCGCGGTCGCCAGAATCGGAACGCCCATCATGGCCTAGCCCCCGCTCGCTCGTGAAAACATGCCGGGATGGAGGGCCCTGGCCACCGCCTCGACGCCCTCGACCACCCGAGGCCCCGGCCGGTTCACCAATTCCGCCTTGACCTGGTGCAGCCGGTTATGCGCAACGGCCGACAGGGTGGTCCATTTGCGCCAGCGCTGCTGCTCGGCCTCCGGAATCCCCTCGCTTGTGCCGACGGGAAAGAGCAGGACTTCCGGGTCCCGTCGAAGCACCTCCTCAAGCGACACTTTCGGATAAGGAATCGAGGTATGGCCGACGATATTCTCGCCACCGGCCATCTCCAGCATCTGATGAATGAAGCTGCCGGACCCGACGCTGATGAGCGGGTCGGTGTTGACGACATAGAACACCCGGACCGGCTTGACGGCGCCCATGCGGCTGCGGAGAACGCTCAGCCGCTCCCGCAACCCCTGCACCACCACCCGCGCATCCCTCTCGTGGCCGACGAGGCGGCCGACCGTGCTGATATGCCCCAGAATATCCTCGATCGTTTTGGGGGCAAGGATGAAAATGGGAATCTTCAGTTGTTCGAGCTTGGCCAGAATGTCCGGGCGGACGATTTCCGATTTGACCGCAAGAACCAAATCGGGTTTCAGGCCAATGATGGCTTCCAGATTCTGAATGGAGGAGCCGATCTTTGGCTTGGCCTTGGCCGCCGGCGGATAATCGCAAAAGGTGGTGACGCCGACGATTTCAGAATCCAGGCCGACCGCAAAGAGGATCTCTGTGGCGCTGGGCGCCAGCGACACCACCCGGCGGGCCGGGTTTGCCAGATACACTCGCCGGCCGATGTCGTCGGTGAAGGTCTTCTCCGAGACGTTGGCCATGAACGGCATGCCGGTCAGAATGCCTTGCTGGCGCCGTTTCATGGATGCACCCTTCCTACCCCTTTTCCACGAGGAGAGGCTGGTTAATCGTGACCCGGGCAGGTCTTCTGGCTTGTGGTTCGTCCTACTTCTCACGCCTTCCCGGCCTGAAAGCGATCAGCTTTCAAAACCAGTGGCTACCCGTGAGGTTCGTCCCCACTCACAGCGGCGGGACCGCAAGGGTTT
>JAVHQA010000151.1:6683-12476 GCA_036170875.1 Nitrospirales bacterium | reverse complement strand
GCCTCGCCCACGCAGCGGAGCCCGAGCGAATTGGAGCGCGTGTTCGGAGAGAGAAACATTCGCCCTGCCGAGCGAGCGACCGCGGGCCGCTTGGACCACGAGCCTCCCCGAATCACTTTGTAGTCGCTGGATGCGGGACCCGCCGGATTTTTGGGGGACGCGACCTGGTAGTACGCCTTGTCATAGTTATCGAGCACCCATTCCCACACGTTCCCGACCATATCGTACACGCCGTAGGGGCTCTTGCCGGACTCGTAACTCCCGACAGCCGCCAGACTCTTGCTGTAGCTGAAGGACACCCCCGAGGCAAAGTTGGCGAACAACGGACCGGGATCGTCATTGCCCCACGGATACTTGCGCCCGTCCGTGCCCCGCGCGGCCTTCTCCCATTGGGCCTCGGTCGGTAGTTGTTTCCCGTAATATTCGCAATAGTCCTTGGCGTCCAGCCAGTCCACGCCGACCACCGGGCGGCTCCCATCCTCCTTCTGGTTGACACGGTCCCAGAAGTCCGGCGGCTCAGCCCCCGACTTCTTCAGGTAGGCGGCGTAGTGCTCCACCGTCACTTCATACTTGTCGATCACATAGGCGTCCAGGTAGACAGACCGCTGGGGGCTTTCATCAGGCTGGCCATCGCCTGCCTTGCTGCCCATCACGAATTCGCCGGCTGGAATGGCGATAAAGGTCGCCAGATCCTTCGCCTTCGGCGCCTGGAAGGGCCTGAGGGTCGCCTCGACGATCGGCTCGCTCCCGCTCGTGGGCGCCTCGGTCGGAGGCGCCGACTTGGCGGCTTGCTCAGCCGCCCGTTGCGCCTCTTCGGCCTTCTTCTTGGCTTCGGCCAATTTGCGCTTCTGTTCCTCCGTCTCCCGGGCGAGGGCCGCCAGCCGCTCTTCTTCCGCCTTGTGAGCCGCTTCTTCCTGTCGCTTCAACGCGGCCACCCGCTCCGTCTCCCCCTTCGCTTTGTCCTCGGCCAGCCGCTTCTCCTCCGTTTTACGCTTCTCGTCGGCCGCGCGCCGCTCCTCGGCCAGCCGCCGTTCGTCGTCGGACTGCTTTTTCTTCGTCTCGGCCAGGCGCTTCAGCTCGCGCTCCTGAGCGGCTTTCATTTCAGCCTCAAGGCGCTGTCGTTCCTCCTCCTGCCGCTTCAGCTCAGCCTGGCGCTGGCGCGCCTTCTCTTCCTCCTGCTTCTTCAACTCGGCCAGGCGGGCTTCCTCCGCCTTGTGCTCTTTCTCCTGGCGCGCAAGCTCGGCCTGGCGTTGACGTTCCTTCTCTTCGGCCAGCCGCTTCTGCTCGGCGATTTTCTCTTCTTCGGCCTTGCGGCGGGCTTCCTCGGCTTTGCGCGCTTCTTCTTCCTGCCGCTTCAGTTCGGCCAGGCGAGCGGTGTCCTTTTCCGCCTCCTGCTTCTTGCGAAGCTCTTCCATTTTTATTCGTTCCTGCGCAAGGCGTGCTTTTTCCGCTTCTTCTCGTTTTTTCAGTTCGGCCGCCAGCCGCGATTCCTCCGCCTTGCGCTCCTCCTCCGCCTTCTTGCGGGCGAGTTCGGCCTGTCGGGTGCGCGCTTCCAATTCCTGTTTCTGGGCAACAAGCCGCTCCGCCTCGGCCTTGCGCTCCGCTTCGAGCTTCTGTTTGGCCAGATCGGCATCCTTGGCCTTTTGCTCGCGCTCTTTCTGCTCCTGCTCGAATTTCCTGGCCGCGGCCTGCCGCTCTTCTTCAAGCTTTTTGACTCTCTCGTCCTCTCCCTTGAGGCGAGCCTGCCGCTCCTCCGTCTCCCGCCTGGCCTTTTCCTCCGCCTCCTTGACCGCGGCAGCCAGGGCTTTCCCTTCGTCTTCCGCGTTCCGCTTCGCTTCTTCCTGTGCCTGCTTAATCCGGTCGAGCATGGCCTGCTTTCTCTTGGCGATCTCCTCCTGCTGCTTCTTCAAGTCTTCTTCCGCTTTCTTGACCTGTTCCTCCAGCGAGCTCAATTCGCCCTGGGCGGCGGCGGCCAGCTTGCTCCGTTCCCCCTCGATCCTGGCCACATCGCCGGCGCCTTGCCGGAATTCCCTCTTCAGTCGGAAGACGAACTGCCCGCCCTCATCGCCTGCGGCCACCACCGGGGCGCTGCGGGGCAACTGGTCCTTGACCTCGTTCGACACCCTGATCGCGAGCGGTTCCGCAATATCCTTGGCCAGCAGGTAGGGGTTTGTGTTCTGCCTGAGAATCTTCATGAAATACCAGGCAAACGTGCTATGGCCTTGCTTGGCCTTATCGGCGACGTCCGGCACCGGATAGAGCCCGCCGGATGCCAAAATCCATCGCGAGGGAGACTGGTACAGCTCCTTGATCGCCCCCCTGCCGAGCTGTCTCGACCCCCCCATCAACGATCCGCTGAAGCAGGAATCCACAACCGCGTAGATGTGGCGGGCGGGAATGTTAGCCAGATAGTCCCTGACCTGGGAATTGAAGATGTAGGATGAGGGGTCGTCGAGTTCGGCGTCGGAGGGGATCCAGTACCCCATGCCGTCCACCTTTTCCTTCTGCGACTTTTCCTTGCCGGTGGATTCGTACTCGCCATGCCCGGCGTAGTAGATGAACAGACTGTCCTTGTCCGTCAAGCGCCGCTTGAGCGAGGAGAACGCCCGAATGACCCCTTTGCGCGAGGCTTGCTCGTCATACAGCTCGACCATGCGCTCCTTGGAGAACCCGTAGCGCTCGATCAGGAGCTTGGAGATCGCCTCGGCGTCCTTCCGTGCCGCCTCGAGCTGCTTGTCCTTGTCCATGCTGGGGTATTTGTTGATACCGATGATCAGGGCCCAGTAGTTGCCCTCGATAAAATCATCGGGATCAGCCCCTGCGGCGGGTTTGGGCGTTTGCGGCTTGATCTCGACGCCGGCTTTGACGGAATTGGAGGGGACAAAAAACGGCAGGCTGACGACACCGATGAGGAAGAACCCAAGCGCGAGACCACATCCGAATGCAACGTAGGGGCGCTGCTTGCCGCGCCCTCTTTCTGCCAGGTAAAACGGGCTGCGATTTGGATGACCCCCGGCTTTCATGGAACCATCCATTTCCCTACATTCTCAGTATCTTATATCTCCCCTCATGAAAGGCCGACCCTTTCCTGTGGTTTTCTCAATGTTATGAAGAGAGTTACAACAATTAAAAACGAACCCTCTCCCCTTGTCAAGGCCAAAGAACAGCAACGCGGCAGGGCGCCCTCTCTCTGTCATTGCGAGCCGAAGCTGCGAGCCGAAGGCGCGGCAGGAAGCGAAGCAATCTCGGCTCCATCACTACCAGGAGATTGCTTCGTCGCCAAGCTCCTCGCAATGACAGAATAAACGGGCGCACCGCCGTGCGCCCCTACCGCGGGCGGAGGCTTGACTCCTGGCAGCCATGTTCTAAAATGACGCCACAATGGAACCATCGCGAGGCGACATGATGACCACCCTTTCTATTAAGAATGTGCCCAGCAGCATTGCCGAGCGTCTGCGCCGTCGAGCGGCACGCCATCACCGCTCCCTGCAGGGAGAACTCATGGCGATTCTCGAGGAGACCCTGAAGTCTCAAGAGTCTTTACACCCCCAAGCTGTGCTGGAACAGGTTCGTAACCTGGGACTGCGGACCCCGGCGGAAGCCGTGTCGATGATTCGTCGGGACCGGAATGCCCGTTAAAATCGTCGACGCGTCCACAACAACGTGAGGCTATTCTGACCGCCTACACACTGGCGGATCGCCTGACGATCGAGCACTTTCAGGTTCAGATGAAGGAAGTCATTGCTTTGGCGGAACGGTCAAAACTGACTGTCTATGATTCGTCGTATCTGTGGCTGGCACAATCCCTCAGAGCAGAACTGGTCACGTTGGATGCCGCATTGGCCCGCGCCGCCCAACGCCTCGCGCTCAAAATGTAAGCGGATGGGGCGCAGCAAGCGGCGCCCCTACCTACGCCCCGCTCCGATCCGCCGTAGGGGCGTATGGCGATACGCCCTTCTTCATTCGGCACAATTCCTGGTCCGAGGTCCGGGCGCACCGCCGTGCGCCCCTACACGTGAGATTGCTTCCAATGACAAGACAGATCGAATGGTTCCTACTACTTCTTCTTCCGCCCAAACAACCGGTCCAGGAAATCGTTGAACTCATCAACCAGTTTCTGCACCATGCTTTTATCCGCGATACCCTGTTCCGTTGTCGGTGCAAACTGATCGAGACCCTTTTGGATCGACTCGAGCTCTCCCTCGATGATCTTGACCCCGACCGGCTCGCCGCTCTCACTGCCTTCCCCAAAGCCCTCGGCGCCTCCGACGATCTCCAGGACCTGCGACCCGAGTGATTTGAAGATGTTCTCAGGCAGAATGCCGCTGCTGAGCAACTCAGACGGTCCCGACAGCTCAGTCAAGAGGGCCGCTATGATGCCCCCCGCTGTGTTGGTGATTGTGTTCGTCAACTGCAGGAAGGATGCGTTCACGAATTCATTCGACGTGGCATCGCACGTGTTGCCGTTACAGGTGAGCGTTCCGCCTGACTTCACTTGCAGCGCATTGCCGGATGAGGCAATCGGGTTTCCGACCAGACTCACCGCGCCTGAGGCCGTAATTGTCCCGCCGCCCCCGATCGAGGGCGTATTGATGATCGTCACATCATGTGCAGCGGTCGTGTTGGTCGTGATGGTCCCAATAGTCAGCGCAGAGCCTGCTTTGACGTTGAACACATCGGTTGTGGCCGGACCGGTTACGCTTCCGCCCAGCGTTCCGACCGTGCCCAAGAGCAGCTCATTGCCCGCGCCGGCGGTACCCACAGTGGAGCCATTGAGGGTGAGCGAACTCCCGCCAATTCCACCCGCTGTTCCGGTGATCGCCCCGGTCGCCGTCGCCGACAAACTACCGGTCGAGGACACCGCGTTGGTCACCGTGATGGCTCCGGAAGAGTTCAGCGTCATATTGCCGGTGAAGGCCAGCCCAGATGCTGTGGTCATGTTCCCTGAGGTAACGCTTAGCGCACCAGCAGTGAGCGCACCGGCATCCAGCGTCCCGATGTCTAGTGGCGTAGCTCCCGTGTTGACAGTGATGGTGCCTGCTCCAACGTTGACACTTCCCAACGTCAGCGTTCCGGCATTGACCGTCAGGCCTGTGGCATTGACTGTCGAATTATTTGTAAAGGTGGTTGTTGTGATCGAAGTGGCGCCGGTTGTCGTCACCACCCCATTGAGCGTTGTCGTGCCGGTTCCCGCCGACTGCGTCAAGGACGCCGCCGAGATCGCCGCTGCCGTTACGTTCAGGGCGCTGTTGATGGTGATGGCCCCCAGCGTCGTCGTCCCGCCTACCGCGCCGCCGAACGTAATGCTGCCCGCACCGGCCGTCAGGCCCAATGTCTCCGTGCCAGCCGTCCCGTCGAGCGTGCCGCCCAGATTGAGCACCCCGCCGCCCGTGCTCGTGTCCACTGTTATGCCGCCGGTCAGCACCACCGCGCTTGCGCCGCTCAGGTCCACCCCCGTCGCGCTCTGTGTCGAGATGTTGCCGCCCAGATTCGTCGTGCCCGTGTTCGTCACCGCCAAGGAGGCCAGCTTCGTGCCCTGGCCCATGGCGCCGAGCGTCTCCGTGCCGCTCCCCGAGTCCAGGGCCAGCGCAAAGTTGCCATCCACCGCCCCGCCGTTCAGGTTGATCACCCCGTTGCCCGTGCTCGTGTTGATCGTCACGGGCGCCGTCAGCACCACCGTAGTTGCCCCGCTCAGGTCCACCCCCGCCGCCCCTTGCGTCGAGATGTTCCCACCCAGGTTCGTCGTGCCCGTGTTCGTCACCGCCAAGGAGGCCAGCTTCGTGCCCTGGCCCA
>JAVHQA010000151.1:5061-6583 GCA_036170875.1 Nitrospirales bacterium | reverse complement strand
TCACGGGCGCCGTCAGCACCACCGTAGTTGCCCCGCTCAGGTCCACCCCCGCCGCGCCCTGAGTCGAGATGTTCCCGCCCAGGCTCGTCGTACCGCCGGCTGTCACTGTCAAGCTGCTCAGCTTTGTGGTCGTGCCCACTGCACCTAACGTCGCATCGGAGTCCGATGAGCTAAGTGTCAGGCCTTGAACGCCGGCCGCCGTCGCATTGACAGCCGACCCGCTCAAGTTAATCGTCCCGGCGGTACCGTCCGCTTGTCCGTCTGAGTCAATTGTGATGCTCAAGCCCAGGCGAATCCCGCCGGTGGCTCCGCTCAAGTCCACGTCCGCTGTGTTCACACTCCCATCATCCGTGGTGATATCACCATTCAGGGTCACCAACCCACTCGCCGTGACCGCTAAGGAGCCCAAATTTGTAGTCGTCCCTACTGCCCCCAGATTCACCGCCCCGGTTCCGGCAGTGATGGTCAGGTTTTCATTACCGTCCGTCGTACCATTCGTCGAGCCGGTAATTGTAACGGTCCCTCCGCCCGTACTGGTATCGAGCGTTGTGTCCGCCTGCAACACCACATTGCCTGTAAAGGTGATCCCGGCGAGAGCATTGCTGGTTGTATGCGTTCCGTTCGTCTGGATCGTGGTCGCCGTAACGTTCTGCGCTCCCGTCGTCGTGACGTTGGCCCCGAACCGCGCCGTCGTCGCGCTATTGACCGTCAGACTCGCCAGCGCCGCCGTCCCCACCGTACCCTGCAAATCGATACTGCCCGCGCCGGCCGTCAGGTCTAAAGCTCCGGGGCCATCAATCGTGTTGCTGAATGTGATGTTGCCTACCCCTGCCCCCGTGTCAATGGCCAGTGATCCGGCACCTAGAGTGACTGCCGTCGTAAAGCTCACATCATCATTCGTCGTTGTGATGGATCGCGTTCCGGTCGTCGCCACCGCACCGACCCCGTTCTGCGTCACCGCCCCATCCGCCACGATGTCCCCATTGAGCGTCAACAGCCCCGCATTCGTGACCGTCACCGTGCCGCCACCCGTCGTCGTAACCGTGTTGTTGATGTTGATATTGTTTCCTGTCGATGACAAGGCCGCCTGGTGCGTCACCGCCCCGGTCACTGTGATATCCCCGGTATTGCTCTGCAATAAGGCGATCGGCCCAGTGATTCCACTCCCGCTGGCATCCGCCCCACCAACTACGACCGTAATCCCACCGGTGTTCGTCGCCGCCCCGATCGTTAATGTTCCACTCGTCACGATCGTACCCAGTTCCGTGTCCGACAGCCGCAAGAACCCTGCCGCATCCGCCCCCACTCCAGTGCCAATCTCAATGGCTGTGGCATCCGTCGTCGGCTTAAGCGTCACCGCGCCAACACCCGACGTCAGCGCCCCGCCCAGGTTCATGTTGTCCGCCTGCAGCGTGATCGTGCCACTGCCCGTCGAGGTCGTACCCGCAATCGTCAGCGTGCCACTCGTGTTGGTCAGCGCGATGTTGCCCGCTCCCGTCGCCGTCGCCGTAAAGCTCGCCCC
>JAVHQA010000151.1:0-4961 GCA_036170875.1 Nitrospirales bacterium | reverse complement strand
TGTTGGTCAGCGCGATGTTGCCCGCTCCCGTCGCCGTCGCCGTAAAGCTCGCCCCGTCCGTCTCGGTGATGAACACCCCGCCCGAACCCGCCGTCGCCAATACCGTCGCTGCCGTCGTGTTGATGTCGTTGGCCGCCCCAGTTGCCCCGATGCCTGCGCCGGTTCCCGTCGCCAGGGTCACCGTGCCCGTCGTCGCCGTCAGCACCTTGGCCGTGGTCTGCGTGATGTTCCCGCCCGTCGCGGTCGTGCCCGCCACCCCGCGCGTCGTCACCGTAATGCTGCCGCCCGTCGCGGTCGTGATGTCATCGAGCTGCGCCGTCCCGGTCCCCGCCGCATTGTCATTGACCGTGACCGTCACCGCGGTCGCCGACGTGTCCCCTGACGAAATCAGGAACGCCCCCTGCGTGTAACCCGTCGCGTCCGCCCCCGCCGTGTTCGCGTTGATCGTGATCGTGCCCCCCACCCCCGTCGTCGTCAGCGTGTTGTTGACCGCAACGCCGTCAACGCTGGACAGGAGGATCGTGCCCGTGCCGGTGCCGGTTGCGCCCCCGATGGTCAGCGTATTCGCACTGTTGGTCAGCGCGATGTTGCCCGCTCCCGTCGCCGTCGCCGTGAAGCTCGCCCCGTCCGTCTCCGTGATGAACACCCCGCCCGAATCGGCGGTGGCGATGATCGTGCTTGCTGTGGTGTTGATCGGCGCCAGGTTTGCCCCAATTCCCTTACCGGCCGCGTTGGCGGTGAGGGTGACGGTATTGGCCGTGATTAACGAGGTGGCGTCCAGGATGTTGCCCAACGTAGATGTGAGCGTGACGTTGCCTGCCACCGCGTTGACTGTCCCGACGTTAATGTTGCCGACGGTGTTCGTGTAGCTGAAATTAAGATTGCCGGCGCTAGTTACGTTGGTAAGAGCGGTATTACTTCCAGCTTCTGTCACGGTATAGGTAGTAAGACCCGTCGAAGCAAGGCTCTGCGTGGCTGCCGCCCCATTGGTAGTTACGCTTAGATCTGTCAGCGTGTTCGCGTTGGTGATGCTGAAGCTCGCTTCGGTTTTTACCACGAGCTTTGGGACGACGACGTCGAACGTAGTTGTGTTGCCAATGGTTGACGCGGCATCGAGCGTGAGCGTTCCCGTGGTGAGGGTCACAGCAGTAGCCGCGGCATTGTCGTTGATGGTGCCCGCAGTAGCCAATCGCAAATTTTTTGTTCGGTTGCTCACGTCGGCGCCAACGCCTTCCACGTTCATGGCACTGACGAGCGTTCTATCGCCGATCGTGATGGTGCCGGTGGAAGTAACGAAAGCAAGTTCGGCATCAGAAACAGCGAAAGCTCCTGCACTAGCCCCGACACCAATGGTAGTTGCTGTTTTGGGCTTCAGCGTCACGTTCCCCGCCCCGCTGGCCACTGGTGTTCCTGACAGAGTCAGATCAGACCCCGTGATGGAAATGTTCCCGCCGGAAGAGCTTAAGTTCCCGCTAATCGTGACGAAGCCCGTATGGTCAATGGTTAAGTTGCCGCCTGCGCCGCCCGCCGTGTTAATGGTGCCGCCGGCGGCATTGGTGAAGGTGGTGCCGGTGCTTTGAAAATTCCCGCCATTCGTAGTGATCGCACCACCGACAGCGACGGTGCCCGCAGCTGCCAGGGTAACGCCAAGCTGACCAACAGTAGAGCCAATCGTGTTGCTGACAATAATGTTATTATCAGCATTGAGAGTCAGTGTCGCATTGCCGCCTGCGGTCTTGGAAATTGCACCGGTGACAGTGATATTCCCCGCTTCGAGGTTGCCGGCGCTAACCGTGTCAATCACAACATTGGTTCCACCGTTCAGCGTTCCATTAATCCGGCCATTACTAACTTTGGCTGAATCGGCCACAATCACCGCCTCGAATGGCGAATACGTAGTGGTGCCCACACCGGGCGTATTGGCAAGTGTGTCAACATTCACATTGTCGGTTGCTACGGGGTCGTCGGCGATAATCTCGACGTTAGCCGGATCGAGGAGCCACGTTCCCGCCCTGCCATGGGGCGCGCTGGCATCTATCTTAATACCGGCCACGTCCAGCCAGTGGCCGGAGGTTTCGATCAACCCACCGTCGCCGCCCTGGGTACCGCCGCGCGCCGTAATGCTGCCGTAAGCGCGCGTCGCCTCGTTTGACCAGACGGCCACGTTACCGCCGTTACCAATAGATAACGCGTCTGCATTGATCGTCGAATCAGCGCTGATGTAGGCAAAGGACGCGTTCTGAACGTTCGGGTTCGCGCCATGGAAGTCGCCGCCGACCAGCACCGTGCCGCCGCCGGCATCGCCCGACGCATTGATATGTCCATCGAACAGGCCGACGTACTGGCCGGTGATTTGCACAGAGCCGCCTTTAAGTCCCCCCTCACCCTGGCCCTCTCCCTCAAGGGGAGAGGGAGTATGGTGGCCTGAGGCGTCAATCGTGCCGGACACGCTGACGATGCCTTCGGGGCCGCCGGACAGCACGACCACGCCGTTACGTTCCACCATGCTCTGCGCCCGAATGACGCCCTCGTTGTTCACCACGGACTTGATGATGTCGGTCGCCGCGTTGGCGGTCAGGGTGACCATGCCGCCGTCGGCCTGGAGCGTGCCGGTGTTGGAGACGTAGGAAGCCAGACTCTCGCCGTTGGGGCCGGTGACGCCACCGGAGACCGCGTCCGTCACCACAAACTCGATCAGCCCGTCGCCGCGCATATCTAATGTGGCAGCCTTGCCGGCGGCCATGGCGATCGAGCCGAGATTGGCCACGATCACGCCCTCGTTACGGACCGCAGCGCCCAACAGCGCCACGTAGCCGCCCGGGCCTGCCGTGATGACGCCCTGGTTGACCACAGCGGCGTTGGCCATACCGGGAACTTGCGTGAAGTTATAGCGACCTGCCAGGAAGTCCTCGTTCTTTATGTTCAGCGTAGTGGCGGTGAGCGCGCCCACGTCCACGCGGGAGCTCGAGCCGAAGAGAATGCCGCTGGGGTTTTGCAGCATGAACTGGCCGTTGGACCAGAATGAGCCGTTCCAGATACTCGGGGCGTCACCGGCCACTTTCAGCAAGGCAATGGACCCGGCACTGGGCTGGTACCACTTGACGAATTCGCCTCCGTTGATATTGGCGCCAGGCGTGGTGCCGATGAACCGGGAATTATCGCTGGTGATAATTTGCGTATTGCCGGTGATGGCGTTCGTGGAGTGCCCGTTGACATCCGTAATGGTTTGGATAAAAGCCCAGGAAGGAGTCGGCGCAAACACGCCGGTCATCAAGCCGGCGGCCGCGAGGCCGATCGTCACTGCCCCCCTCACCCTGACCCTCTCCCTCGATGGGGCGAGGGAAAGATTTGAAGAGGGCGCACCGCCGTGCGCCCCTACAACTTTCGCCCGGCGCAGTGATTTGGCTTTACGACCGCTCATGGGAGAACCTCCTCGTTACTCTCGTTCCTTTGGTTCATTTCGTTTACTTGGTTCCTTTGGTTTGCCTAGTTCAACGAGACAAACCCGATAAACCCCACCAACCAGATGAACCGTACCTGATACGCCCCTACACACCGATTGAAGAGGGCGCGGCAAGCAGCGCCCCTACAATATTCCTCACTCCAGCCTCGCGGCTAAATTCTCCAACAAAGGAACATACCGCCCGAGTCGGCTGTACACATCTTTGGCCAGGGCCTCGTCGTACGTATGGCTCGTGCGATTTCGATCTTCCAGCATAGCCAGCCACCCCGGCTCTTCCTCGATCCATCCATGCTTGAAGGCGAGCCTGATACAGCCCTTTGGCGACTGGCACTCCAAGCCTTCCCTGACCGCCTTTTCCTGCACGGCCTTCCACGCCAGCTCGAAACAGAACTCGAAGCGCTGGATCCCGGCATCGCGGGACACGTCGGTTTCGGGCAACGCCAGAACATCCCGAAGCCGACCAATCGCCAAATGAAAGCTCTCAACACGTCCGGTCAAAGCCTCACACCGCTTCTGAGGATCTCCTGCCTCAGCAACGGCCCTACGACCTCGAAGTCCACGAGGTCAACCTCGTACAGCGTCGGGATCTCATCCACGGCGTCACGGAACCGGGCAAACTTGTCCGGCGGAATCGCCATCCCGGCGCAAATCGCGATGTCGAGGTCGGAATGGGCCCTTGCGTGTCCTTCAGGCCAAGAGCCGAACCAGATGACTTCGACGTCCGATCCCAAGATCTCACGCGCACACCTCGCGACCTCCCTCGCCACTTCCTGAACCCTGATAGGAGTCTCGACCAGAAGCATGAGACAATTATAGGCTCCAGTCACCCCAAAAACTTATGATTCCTCACGACAACGAGTGACAAATTAGACCGTGCTTGCCTTCTGTTTAGCCTGCCGGGGAACTTTGACCGCAACTTTCTTGATGGCTTCCACAGGTGCCTGCTCCGGCTCTGCAATCCTGGGCTCCAGGTCGCGGACCTGGGCAATCGGATGTGTCGTGCGCCCGAGGAATGCCTGCATCTGCTTTTCAAGCTGAAGCATGCGTTCCGCTTCACCCGCAAGCCTGGCTTCCAGATCGCTGACCCGAGCGACCGACTGCTCGGCGCTCTCGCTCAATGCCTGCACCTGCTTCTCAAGCTGCAGGCAGCGCTGGGACTCCTGCGCCAGTCTGGCTTCCAGGCTTTTCACCCGGGCCGTGGCAGGATCGGCGCTTTCACGAAAGGCGTGCCTCATTCTTAATGACACTCCTCCGGTTTGTTTGGTTCATTTCGTTTGTCTGGTTCAACGAAACAAACAAGACAAACCCCAAAAACCAGATAAACCGTATCTGTCGCGCCCCTACTAGAACCGCAACGCGGCGCTGACGTAGAGGACGCCGGCGGCGCCGTCGCCGTACACACCATTAAGACTGATGCCCTGATCGCGGCTGCTCGGGCGAGGGCGCCCGATGGCCGACGCCCAGTCGATCTTGAGCGACAGAGCCCCGCGGTCCACCG
>JAVHQA010000150.1:0-2466 GCA_036170875.1 Nitrospirales bacterium | reverse complement strand
TGTAGGGGCGAGGCGCCGCCTCGCCCTTTGTGAGGGCGACCCACCGGGTCGCCCCTACGAGAGGGCGGCAGGACCCTATAGCCGCAGGCGACAGAGCATGCAGTTTCCAGTTGCTCCTTCATTCTTTGGGCGCGGGTTTCGCCGCCGCGGCCATCGGCTTGGGGTCGACCTTGGCGCCGTCCGTGACCAGATCCTTCCCCGAGACAATGACCGGCTCAATGCCCGTCAATCCCCTGGTGACTTCCACCATCTGGCGGTCCTGAATGCCCAGCACGACCGGCACCTTGCGCGCCTTGCCCTCCTGCACGATAAACACATACTGGTCGGACTCCAGACGCGTGACCGCGTCGATGGGAATCTGCAGCGCGTTCGCATGCGTGCCCGCCACGAGTTCCACCCGGGCAAACATGCCGCCTTTGAGGGCGCGATCCGGGTTCGGAATGTCCACCTCCACCGTCATGGTCCGCGTGTTCCGGTCCAGGGCCTGGACGACGCGCGTCACTTTTCCGGTAAACACCCGATTCGGGTACGCCTCCGCCCGGAGCTCGGCCGGCTGGCCGATCTTCACGAGCGGCACGTCTTTCTCGACCACATCGATCAGCACGCGGACGGTCGTGATGTCCTGCAGGACCAGAATGCCGCGCGAGAAGGTGGACGTGCTGCCGGTTGACCCTGAGACGAAGGCGCCGGCGTCCAGATTGCGAATGGACACGGACCCCGCAAACGGCGCGCGGATATAGGAATACGTGAGGCTCGTGTCGGCCTGCTGGAGCGCCACTTCCATCTGATGCACCTGCGCCCGCAGCGAGTCGACTTGCGCCACCGCCACATCATAGGCGGCCTGGGCGTTGTCCACATCCTGCTGCGAGATGTATTGGTCCTTGATGAGCGCCTGCATCCGGTCCAGGTTCAGCTTGGCGTTCTTGATGGTCGCCTCCTGGCTCACCACATTCGCGCGCGCGGCCGCCAGATTGGCCTTGGCGCGATTGACGGCATGCACGTAATCGGTATGGTCCACCTCGACGAGCAACTGGTCCGCCCTGACGTAATCGCCCTTGTCCACGTGCATCTTCGCAATGTAGCCGTCCACGCGGGAGAAGATGTTCACCTGCTGGTAGGGCTGAATGTCCGCGGTGTAGGTCAGTCGTACGTCGAGATCATGCCGCATGGGCGCCATCGTGCCGACGGTGATGACGCGCTCTTTCTTCCCATTGCCCTTGGACCCGCTGGTGGTGACCCGCCAGGCCACCACGACCAGCAGCCCGACGAGGAACACGACCACCCACAACAACGGCCGGCGGCGGTTCACGATCGGCCTCGTTTGTGCACGAGCATCGCCGCGGCGCGCTCGCCGGTCTCTTTGACATGAATGCCCATCTTGGCATGCGACGGCTCGAAGTCCACCGGCAGCCCGTGCGCGCGCAGACGCTCGGCCACGATCGGCCCCACAGCGGAGACGACGGTCCGGCTCATCGCCTCCCGCAGACGATCGGCGCCGCCTTCTTTCTCAGCCACCTGCATCACGTGCTCCACTTGCACCGCGTTGGTGAACAGCACGACGTCCGCCTCACCCTCCATGAGCGCGCGCACGGTCTTCCGGAGCGGGCCCGTATCCTCCGGGAGCATCCAGTGATAGACCGGCACGCGCGTAACGACCGCGCCGCGGTCCTTGAGGGCCTGGAGCAACTCCGGGTTCGCCACGCCGTATTCCTGAACGGCGACGTGCAACCCCCGCAGCGGTCGTCCCAGCTCATCCAGCGCCTTGACGAGGTCGCGCCAGGTGTTCGGCTCCGGCACGGCAACCGCGGGCTGCAACGCATTCTCGCGGAGCACGGCGAGCGGCTTGGGCCCGCGCACGACCAGCAGGGTCTGCCCCAGCGCGGCGAGCGTCTGCGCCCGCGGCCAGCGTGTATCCAGCACCTTGAGCATGCAGCGAGTGCCTACGCCGGTGAGCAGGATCACCATCCCGAACGCGCCGGCCAGCAGGCGCTCGCCGAATTGGAACACCGCGGTGTTCCGCTCCAGCGGGACTTCGCGCATAGACGGCGTGACAATCGGGCGGCCGCCATGGCGCGCGATGAGCGTCGTCATTTCCTCCGCCATCCGGCTCTCAAATGCGACCACGCGGAGGCCTCCGAATCCGGCTTTTGTCTCCATTGACACCGTTCACCAATCCGACTACTCTTCATTTTGAATGCGCCCGTAGCTCAGCTGGATAGAGTGTCGGGCTTCGAACCCGCAGGTCGCAGGTTCAAATCCTGCCGGGCGCACCATCCTCCTGTTTACAGGAAACATCTTACCAGATGGGGCAGGGTTGAGAAAATTGGAGCGGGAAAAGGGATTTGAACCCTCGACCCTCGCCTTGGCAAGGCGATGCTCTACCACTGAGCTATTCCCGCTCTCGATCGCTGAAGAGACCGTAGTATAGGGGGAAACCGGACGAACGTCAAGGCGTGGAGACGGTGA
>JAVHQA010000149.1:6158-12308 GCA_036170875.1 Nitrospirales bacterium | reverse complement strand
TCACACTCTTTCTTGGCTGCGCTCTCCGGCGCCGCGACATCGGACTGTTGTGTTTTCTTCAGCATCGCGTCCCGCTCCTGCGTCCGTTCCAGCAAGAGCTTCTGGCCGTCCGATTCGCCTGCATAGCTGGGGTTGTCGTTGCCGGCTGAGCCGCCGTCGTCCGTGCCGTAGCCGCCGTTGCAGCCCACCAGGCCGATCATGAGGAAGAAGGTCAAGAATCTCATTGTCTGATACGTGTGCCGATTCGTCGTCATAGTCCCCCCTCTTTTTTCTTCTGCTGAGACTGGCCTGTTAACAATTCGTCCTTCTTGGGTATCTCTTTGAGAATGTCCGGGCGCACCTGAAAGACACCCGGCATGGCGGTGCCCATCGCATACGCCAGACTCTGTTCTTCCCGCCCAAGGGTAATCCGGCCCGCTAGTTTGCCTTGTTCGTCGGCGGCAATCAACTCTATATTTGGCGGCGCCAGGCCGTAGGGTTTCAGATCGGCCGGGTTCTCCGTGACGATCCGTTCCGCCTGGAGCCGCACCACGCGGGTGACGAACATGTTGATGCGGGCGGCATCGGCCTTCAGTCGGGGGTCGCCGTCGATCAGCCAGTCGGCCCCCTCGCGGGTAAGCGAGAATTCCTGGCCGCCCCTCTTGATGACGAGCGTTTTGATGTGCTCGGGATCGGCTGCGATGAGTTGCTTGTTCCGCAGGGTGAACAGTCCCTTGGCAAGGTCCTGGGCCACGGCCGGCGCGATTTTGTACAGGGGTTCCGTGGCGGTGCTCTCCGCGTAGGCCCGCCGCTTATCCTGCGGGTCGAGGAACAGGGACAGCGTGCGGTCGGACTCCCCTTCGCGCAGGGTAAACGTCGCCAGCGGCTGCCCCATTCTGGCGCGCGTGGCCGCCCGGTCCTTGGGATTGTCGAGGAAGTCCTGCGCCTTGAGGTCCTGGAGGCCGCTCAACAGGCTTTTCACTTCCGGCTGGTCCGCCGGCGTCTCGGCCGGGCTTTTGATCGTCCACTTCTCCCTGTCGCCGTGGCCGTCCCTGTACAGAACGACGGTCTCGCGCGGGGTGGCGACCTTCAGCCTGGTCACCTGATTCCGGTCGAACTCGAAAACCCGCTTGCGGCGGAACTCCTGGATGTTGTGGATCAGGACGTCGCGGCCGGAGAGGGTGGTCAGGAGAACCTTGGGAGCGCCCTCGCGCATGGCATACAGCGTGGCGGACAGCGGCCCCGCATCGCCGAGGCGGATCGTCTGGGTGCCCGAGGTCAGCCGGAACGAGATGGTCAGGGAGGGAGCGGCCAGGCCGTAGCTTGCGAGGTCCGTTCCGGACTCGTCCACGACGCGGGACACCTGGGCCAGCAGCAGGGTGCGGAGGAACTCGTCCACGGCGGCGGCGTCGGCCTCCATGGCGTTCGGCTTGCGGATGCCCCAGTGCCCGTCCTTGTCGCGAACGAGTTCCGTCTCGCCCTCCGACGAGGCGAGCGTGAACGCCTGCACGTCCTCGTGCTTGAAGTCGAGCAGTTGTTTGGCGGCGGTTTCGGATGCGGCCCGCTTCTGCTCAGTCGGCACCTCCACCAGCCAGAGATAAAGCCCTAGGCCGGCGGCGATGATCACAAGGGCCAGGACGCTGCGTGACATCGGGGGTGGTTACAGTCGGCGGCGCCGTCGCCACACGGTGAAACCGGCAGCCAGGAAGAAGCCCGGCAGGCCCAGCACCTGGAGCAGGAACAGCGTGTTGGTTTGGGCCGCCGTCAGGAGGAAGGTGCCGAGCGCGGCGTCTTTCGGTGCGATGGAGACGAGGTCCTTCTCCTCCGCGAGCCATGCCGTGGCGTGCAGAAAGAAATCGGTATTGCCGGAAAAATCCAGATAGGCATTGCTGGCGAAATCCGAGTCGCCGATGAACAGGATCGCCGGCTGCCGGGCCAGGGCCGCAGGTTGACTGGCATTGCTCGCCGGGCTTGTGCGGGCGACGACCAGGCCGGCCAGAGTCAGCGGTCCCGGCTGGTCGTTCTTGGGATCGAAATCGCGAGACTGGTCAATTCCGGCGGAAGGGGTTTCGGTGCGCCCCCAGCTGCGGGCGCTGGATTTGGCCAGTGGGTGAAACGCCCACTCCTTGGCTTTGCTGTCGAGAAAGGCGACCGGTCGGGCAAGGGGAAACATGGTGAAGACCTGTCCTAAATCGTGGGTGATCTCGTGGGTGCCGTAGGTGTTCACCACCGGCATGGTCAAGTCGCCGCCCTGGATGGTCTGGGTGTCCAGCACAGTCCGGTTGTCGGCCTGCAGGCCCCAGCTTTCCAGGAAGCCCTCAAGGCCGGCGCGGGACCCGGGATCCAGCATCACCAGCAGCCGGCCGCCTTTGTTGACATAGTCGGTGAGGAGGGTCTGCTCCTCGCGAGACACCTGTTTTTGGGGCCCTCCCAGAACGAGCACGGAGGCGTTCGGCGGGATCGCTTTGGATTCGTAGAGCGAGAGCGCCCTTGTGACATACCCCTGCCGCTCCAGGGCTTCTTTTAAAAATGAATACCCGCTCTTGTCGGTCTCCTCCAGCAGATGTTCCGCGTGGCCCGTCAGGAAGTACAGGGTCTTTTTCTCGTCCCTGGTCACGCGGATCAGCGCGTTCGTCAGCTCCTGCTCGGACGCGGACGTGATCCGGGTCTCCTGCTTGCCGCTCTCCAGCACCGCGGTGTCCGGCCGGGTGAGGCCGTACTGGCGGGCGACACCGGGCTTTTTATCCGGGTCCACGAATTCCACCGTCAGCTTGGCGGTGCGGGCTTTGTAGCTGTCGAACAAATCGCGATAGGCCGCCCTGGCGGGACCCTGATCCCCGGTGAAGACGGTCGCCTTGACCTCCCTCGGCAGGTCGCGTAGCAGGCGGGCCGTCTGCGGGGCGAGGGTGAACCGCTTCGTCTCCGAGAAGTCCCAGCGGACGTTGTGGCGGGCGGCGAGGAAGTTGACGATGCCGAGAATGGTCGCGAACAGCACGATCATCAGAAGGCTGTTCAGGCCCAGCCTCGTGGCCCGGCGCGCTGAGATTTTCCTGAACAGCTCGGCCATCATCGCCACCGCTGGGACTCGATGACCCGGTGCGTCAGGAAGAGCATGAAAACGATCCCCGCCATGAAGTAAACCACGTCGCTCGTCGTGACCAGGCCCTTCACCAGGTGCTCGAAATGTTCGAGCGGGGAGAGGTACGACAGGACCTTGCCGAACGCCGAATCGGCGAACACCTGCCCGGCCCACCCGAACAGCCAGAACAGGAGCAGCCCCCCGAAGCTCAGGATCACGGCGATGATCTGGTTCTCGGTCAGGCCGGAGGCCAGGAGGCCGGCGCTCAGAAACAGTCCGCCCATGAGGAGCACGCCGAGGTACGCGGTCAGGAGCGGCTCCCACTGGAATTGCGCAAAGGGGGCCAGGGCCAGCGGGCCGACCGCCGTCAGGGCCAGCATGCCGGCGAACACCGTGAAGGCCGCGAAGAATTTCCCGACGACGATGTCCGTGATCGTGACCGGCGAGGTGACGAGGAGTTCCATCGTCTTGAGCTTCTTCTCTTCGGCAAACAGGCGCATGGTCAGCATCGGCACCACCAGGAGCAGGATGACCGCCATGTTGGCGAAGACGGGCCGGAAGACGATGTCGTTCAGATTGAGATCGGGCAGGCTGCCCTGGCCGCGCAGCATCTGGAGGCTCCGGTTGCTGGCGGTCGCGACGGCGAGGAAGGATAGCAGGCCGATGAGCAGGAGAAAAACGGAGGCGACGACATACGCGATCGGCGACACGAAGTACGAGCGGATCTCTTTGCGCACGATGGCGCTGATCGGGCTCATGAAGAGACCCCCTCACCCTGGCCCTCTCCCTCCAGGGGAGAGGGAAGAGAAAAGGCTTCTTCTTGCGTCAGGCGGAGGAAGACGTCTTCCAGGGTCATCGTCACCAGTTTCAGCTCCAGCAGGCCCCACTCGTTCCGGACGGCGAAGCGGGCGAGGTCGTCCCGGAGGTCATGGCCCAGCTCGGCCTCGACCAGGAACGTGGCGGGATCCTCCTGGTGGACCGAGAGCACGCCGGGCAGGGATTGGAGGCGCTCCCGGGTATCGGGCGCAGGGGATTTGAGCGTGAGACTCACCTTCTCGGAACGCCGCAAGCGGGCGGACAGCTGATCCTGCGAGTCCTCCGCCACGATCCGGCCTTCGTGAATGATGACCACGCGCTGCGCCACCGCCGTGGCCTCCGGCAGGATGTGGGTGCTCAGGATGATGGTATGGGAGCCCGCCAGCGTTTTGATCAGCTGCCGGATCTCGATGATCTGCTTCGGATCGAGCCCGACCGTCGGCTCGTCCAGAATGAGGACCGGGGGATCGTGGATCAGCGCCTGGGCGAGCCCCACGCGTTGCTTGAACCCGCGCGAGAGGTTGGCGATCAGCCGGCCCCGCACCTCGCCGAGCGAGAGCTGCTCCAGCGTCCGGTCCAGGGCGCCCGGGAGCCGCTCCGGCTCGACCCCCTTGAGGCGGCCGACGAAGGTGAGATATTCGGTGACCGTCATCTCGGTATAGAGTGGGGGCACTTCCGGCAGGTATCCGATGGCGCGCTTCACCTCGATGGGATGGTCGAAGCAGTCGTAGCCGGCCACTCGCGCGGAGCCGGACGTGGCGGGCATGGAAGCGGTGAGGATCCGCATGGTGGTGGTCTTGCCGGCGCCGTTCGGGCCGAGGAACGCCAGGACTTCGCCCTTCTCAACAGAAAAGCTGACGTCGGCGATCGCTGTCTTCGGACCGTATTGCTTGGTGAGATGCTCGACCTGGATCATGAGTGCGTGACGGGCGGTTCCACTACAGGTGCATCTTAGCCGCTGGATTGGAGGGCAGTCAAGGAAAGGCGCGGGGAAGATTTTCCGGCGGCGACAAAAAATTATTGACATTCTGACGCGTTACGCTATATTCACACGAAATTTCGGGAACCTGAGATTTCAGAAAATTCCCGAATGGGGAGGTGAACAGACGACAAATTGGACACTCTCAATACAGCAATAATGGAGGGGGAATAAATTGCACGCACTCGGTCGGCACTTGGTGCTTGAGTTGAACGGATGCAACCCCAAGCTCCTCGGTGATGTAAAGGGAGTGGAAAACATCATGGTCGCTGCGGCCAAGATCGCCAAGGCCACCATCGTCGGCGTCCATTTCCACCAGTTCAGCCCCTTTGGCGTCAGCGGCGTCGTAGTCATTGCGGAATCCCACCTCGCCATCCATACCTGGCCTGAGCACGCGTACGCCGCCGTGGATATTTTCACCTGCGGCGAGACCCTCAATTCGGAACTCGCCGCGCAGTACCTTGTGGAGAAATTCCAGTCCCGCCAGCCCTCGCTCATGGAACTCAAGCGCGGGCTGATACCCAACTCCAAACCTGCCAAGGTGTCCGGCAAGGTCACCAAGGAGGCGAAGGAGGTTTTTGCCTATGGCCGACCCAAACAACTCCAAGTGGTTTCATGAGCGGCTGGGGCCCGGCGAGGGACACGTCCACGAAGTAAAGACCGTCCTCTTCTCGAAACACACCCCCTTCCAGCAGATCGAGGTCGTCGAGCTGGGCGGCTACGGCCGCGCGCTCATTCTGGACGGCAAGGTCCAGTCCACGCAAACCGACGAGTTCATCTATCATGAGGCGCTGGTTCACCCGGCACTGCTGGCGCACCCGGACCCGAAGCGCGTGCTGGTCGTCGGCGGGGGGGAAGGTGCGACGCTGCGCGAGGTGCTCCGGCACCGCACGGTCGAGCGGGCGCTGATGGTGGACATCGACCGGGAGGTGGTGGACGTCTCCCGAAAGCTGCTGCCGGACTTCCACGCCGGCGCATTCGACGATTCCCGGACCGAACTCGTGTTCGAGGACGCGCGGCGGTGGATCGAAACCCACGACGAGATCTTCGACGTCATCATCATCGACCTGTCCGATCCGATCGAAGAGGGCCCGTGCTATCGGCTCTACACGCGGGAATTCTACCGTCTGGTTTGCCGGCGGCTGTCTCCGCAAGGGACGATCGCGCTTCAGTCGGGGACGGTGGCGCCGCAGGACCTGCTCAACTTCAGTGCGATCTACCGCACGCTGCTGACCGTGTTTCCCGTCGTGTGCCCCTATACGGCCAACGTGCCCTGTTTCGGCCTGCCGTGGGGATT
>JAVHQA010000149.1:0-6058 GCA_036170875.1 Nitrospirales bacterium | reverse complement strand
CCGTCGTGTGCCCCTATACGGCCAACGTGCCCTGTTTCGGCCTGCCGTGGGGATTCCAGGTGGCCTCGAAAGCGGTCAACCCGCGGTCGTTTTCGGCGGGGGACTATGACCGGATGATTGCTAAACGGATCAAGGGTGAATTAAAATACCTGACCGGAGAGGTCTGCGTGGCCCAATTCGCCCTGCCCAGGCACCTCCGCGAGCGCATTGAGCGTGAGACCCGCGTCATCGAGGACGACGCGCCGCTCTACATTTACCACTGAGTTCCGGCCGGCATTCACGGTATCGCTTTGGATAGTTTGTGTAATCGACGGGATACCGATGGGCGCGCGCTGGCAGGATGCGCATTTCTCGAAACCATCATTTTTCATACGAAAACCAATGGATATGGTACTTATGTTTTAGGTAAGCTAGCGCCGTGACCCCGGCACATGACTTGCTTGTCTGTATCGCGAATATGAGAAAGGGACGGTAATGGCCAAGCCGATGGCGGTGGCGATTCTCGGTGCCGGGACCGAAGGAACCGAACTGCTCACCACGCTCCTGAACGTGTCGGGGATCGAGATTCTGGTGATCGCGGACCGCGATCCGTCGTCGCCGGGCTTCGAGATCGCCGAGGCCGCCGGCGTGTTCACGACCAGGGATCCGGTCAGTCTGCCGTTGCTGCGCCGGGCCGACGTGATTCTCGACACCAGCGGCGACCCGAAGCTGGTCGGCCCGATCCAGCGAAACAGGTCGCTTCGCCCCAAGCTGGTTGCGGGGCCGGCCACCCGGCTGGCGCAGCGCATGTTGACCCATTACCGGCGCGGGCAGGCGCTGATGCGGCAAACCGAACGCATGACGGTCATGGGGAATCTGCTGGCTTCCGCGGCCCACGAACTCAACAACCCGCTTCTGATCGTCACGGGCTATTCCGCGCTGGCCGGGCCGCATCTCCAGGCCGGTTCTCTCGAAGACGTTCGCGCTGACATCAATCGAATGGCTGAGGCGGCGGATCGGCTGCGGGCGCTCACGGCGCGATTCCTGCAGTTCGGCCGTCCGGTGGCGGATTCGAGCGTGCCGTGCGACGTGAATGCGTGCGTGCGCGCCGTGCAACGCATGCTGGAGCATGATCTCCGCCGGCTGGATATCCGGCTCGTGACATCCCTGGCGCCGACCTTGCCGCCTGTGTTTGCCGATCCCCAAGCCGTGCAGGAAGTCCTGGTCAACCTCGTGACCAACGCCCGGGAGGCGATCACCGCAAGCCATCAGGGCTACGTGATCACCTGCGAGACGGCGTTTGTATCGAATGCCGACGGAGCGGCCGGCCCGGCTGATGCCGGCGGGTATGTCCAGATCCGGATCGGGGATGACGGCCCGGGTATTCCCCGCGTTCACCTGCCCCACATCTTTGATCCGCTCTATACCACCAAAAGCCCCGGGCCCAACACGGGGATGGGCCTCGCCATCTGCTATGGGACCGTGACGGCCCTGGGCGGGACGATCACCTGCGAAAGCAAGCCCGAACAGGGAGCGCTCTTCACGGTTCGGCTGCCTGCCACCGCTGCAGAACCGGGCGGTACGGACGAGGAAAGAGCCTAGAATAAACTGGAAGGAGGGCGCGTCATGCCGGACAAGGGTGAGGGCGGATATGAATTGCAGGATCTCATTGATGCGAATCCCAATATCCTGACCATCATCGACCCCAACACCTATCGCGTACATTTCGAGAACAAGAGCGCGCAGGGGAACCTCGGCGACATTTGTGGGCAGGTGTGCCACCAAAAGATCGTCCAGCTCCAGGCGCCCTGTCCCTTCTGCAACATGCCCAAGGCACTGGAAACCGGAGCGATGCAGAGCTCCGAGGTGGAACTCCCGGGCGGAAAATGGGTCATGATCCAGTTTGCCCCGATCAGGCACAAGTCCGGCACCCTGCACATCGCCGAGACCATCATCGACATCACCCAGCAGAAGCAACGGGAGCAGGAACTGGCCCGCCTGACGGGAAGTTTGTCCCAGCAGGTCCGCAAGCTCACCGGCGACAAACCGGCCAAGTAACGCATTCCTGTTATAATTTCGCCGTATGCGGATTCTGGTCATCGAGGACGAGGCCAAGGTGGCCTCCTTCATCCGGCGGGCGCTGGAAGAGGAGAGCTACGCCGTCGATGCGTGCGGCGACGGCGCCCACGGCCTCGATCTCGCCCGGGCGGGGTGCTACGACCTGATCATTCTGGACCTCATGCTGCCGGGGATGCCCGGCCTCGAGGTCCTCAAGGCCCTGCGCAAGGAGCAGGTTGCCGCGCCCGTCCTGATTCTCACTGCCCGCTCCGAGCTCGATCAAAAGGTGAAAGGGCTGGATGCCGGCGCCGACGACTACCTCACGAAACCCTTTGCGATCGAGGAGCTGGTGGCCCGCGCGCGCGCCCTGCTGCGGCGTGGCACGGGCGAAGCGGCAGGCATCCTGCAGGTGGATGATCTTGCCCTGAATCCGGCCACGCGCGAAGTGACCCGCGGAGGGAAGCGGATCGAGTTGACGGCCAAGGAATATGCCCTCCTCGAATATCTGATGCGCAATGCCGGCCGCGTCCTGACGCGGCCGATGATCGCCGAACATGTCTGGAACCAGGATTTCGACACCTTCACCAATGTCATTGACGTGTACGTCAACTACCTGCGCAACAAAATCGACCGCGGGCAGGCGCGCACGCTGATCCAGACGGTCCGCGGCAGCGGCTACACGCTGAAGGCCGAGCCCTAATGCCGCTGCGCGTGCGCCTCACGCTTTGGTACGGGACGGCGCTGGCCGTCATCCTGATCGTCTTCGGAGGCGCGCTCTATGCCACGCTGGCGCACGGGCTGCGGGACCAGATCGATCGCTCGCTGGAAGAAACGGCCGCCGTGGCGGTGCGGGCGCTGGAGCAGCATCGCGTTGGTCCCTTCCTGCCCTTCGAGGATCTTGCCGCGGAGTTTCCCGAACTCGCCGTCCTGGATAAATCCTTCCAGATCTTCAGTCCCACCGGGAAGGTGACCATCCAATCTCCGAACCTCGGCCGTTTGGATATTCCCCTCAGCCGGACGGCCCTGGAGGGAGGGCTGAGCGGCCGGGCGACGTTTGAGTCCGCGCGGTTCCGGGACGGGTCGTCATTACGCCTGTTGTCGATGCCGATTCTGTTCAACGGAACGTTGGTCAATATTGTTCAGGTTGGCGCGTCGTTGCGCCCGGTCGAGGAGGTGCTGCATCGCCTGTTGCTGGTGTTGCTCGTCTCGTTGCCTATCGCCCTCGCGGTCGCATTGGGCGGGGGATGGTTCCTCGCGGGGCGCGCTCTTCAGCCTGTCGAGGCCATTACGCAAGCGGCCAGCCGTATTGCGGCAGGGGATCTGACTCAGCGGCTCACGGTCGCTCACTCGCCGGACGAAATCGGCCGGCTGTCGGCGACCTTCAACGACATGATCGCCCGCCTGGAGGCGTCCTTCCGGCAGGTGCGCCAGTTCAGCGCCGACGCCTCCCACGAGCTGCGCACGCCGCTGACCGTCATGAAGGGAGAGACCGAGCTGGCCTTGCGGCGCGCGAGACCGGCCGAGGACTACAAGCTGGTGCTGGAGAGCAACCTGGAAGAGATCGATCGGATGGTCCGGATCGTGGACGAGTTGCTGTTCCTCTCGCGGGCCGATCTGGGCGAGGTCAGGATCGAGTCCCAGCCGGTCCGGCTCGATGCGCTGGTCGAGGACGTCCAGAGGCAGGCGGCGGTGCTGGGGCAGGACCTGGACGTCCAGATTACGGCGGGGACTGTGGAACCGGTCACCGTCCAGGGCGACGAGTTGCGTCTCCATGAGCTCCTGCTGAACCTCGTGGACAATGCCGTGAAGTATTCGCGGCCGGGCGGAAAGGTGGTTCTCGCCCTGGCGCGCGACGGCGCGACGGCCCGGCTCTCGGTCACGGATGACGGGATCGGGATCTCCGCCGAGGCCCAGTCGCGCATCTTCGACCGGTTCTATCGCGCGGACGACGCCCGGGCGCACGCCCGCGAAGGCACGGGCTTGGGCCTGGCCATCTGCAAGTGGATCGTGGAGGCCCATCACGGCCGGATCGAGGTTCAGAGCGCGGTCGGTCAGGGGTCGCAATTCACGGTCGTCCTGCCCGTCGTGTCCCCGTAGGGGCGGGGTTTATCCCCGCCCTTTTCGGGAGGGCATAAAGCCCTCCCCTACATTAATTAGGGCATTTTAATTTCCCGTTAATCTTCCTTTCATCTTCGGCTGCTATCCTCCCGGTAACACGAGCGCAACCAGCTTTCAACGAAGGGAGAAACGCCATGAAGATGATGCTCTATCGCAACCTGGGGGTGATCGCCGGGCTGCTGATGCTCGGGTCCCTCGCCTTTCTGGGGACGGAATACGCCACCTATTCGCACGCGGCGGGAGTGGCAGCGCCGGCCGTTGCGAGCCCGTCCGCGCCGGTCGTCCAGGGGACGGCACCGGGATTTACCGAGGTCGCCAGGGCGGTGACCCCCGCCGTCGTCAACATCACGGCGGCCAGGGTCGCCCGCGGACGGGATTCCCGCATGCCGCGCGATCCCATGGAAGAGTTCGGCTCGCCGTTCGGCCATCCGGACGGGCCGCGCGGGCACAATGGTCCCATGGAGCCGCGGGGAGGGGGCATGGGGTCCGGCGTGATCATCTCCGCCGACGGGTACATCATCACCAACAATCATGTCGTGGAGGGCGCCAATGAACTCACGGTCATGCTTCCGGACAAGCGGGAATTCAAAGGCAGGATCGTCGGCACGGATCCGAAGACCGATCTGGCCGTCATCAAAGTTGACGCGTCCGGTCTTCCCTTCACCCGGTGGGGAGACTCCTCGAAACTCCAGGTAGGGGAATACGTGCTCGCGATCGGAAACCCGTTCGGGCTGAATTCGACCGTGACGCTGGGGATCGTGAGCGCGCTCGGGCGCGGACGGATGGGGATCACGCAGTATGAGGATTTCATCCAGACCGACGCGGCCATCAATCCGGGCAATTCCGGCGGGGCTTTGGTGAACACGGCCGGCGAATTGGTGGGAATCAACACCGCCATCATCTCCCAGACCGGCGGCTACCAGGGCGTTGGCTTCGCGGTGCCGGCGGGCATGGCCAGGCCGGTTTTGGAGAGCCTGATCGCGACCGGCAAGGTCGTGCGGGGGCATCTCGGAGTGGCGATCCAGGACCTGACGCCTGATCTCGCCAAGTCATTCGGGCTCAAGCAGGCCAAGGGCGCGCTGGTGAGCAGCGTTGCCGAGGACAGCCCGGCCGAGCGGGCGGGACTCAAGCAGGGCGATGTGATCACGGCCTATCAGGGCAAGCCGGTTGAAGATCCGGCGACGTTGCAGCGGGAAGTGACGCGGACGCCGGTCGGAACCAAGGCCGCCATGAAAATCATTCGTGATGGGCACGACATGGAGTTGACGGTCACGGTCGGCGAGCAGTCGGATCAGGCAAAGGTGGCCGGTGCCGGTCCTTCCATGGAGAATGCCCTGGCAGGGCTGGATGTCCAGAGCCTGAACCAGCAGATGGCGCGTGAGCTGGGTATTGCCGGCAAGGCGAGCGGCGTGGTCGTCGTGGGCGTGGAACCAGGCAGCCTGGCCGACCACGCGGGGGTGGCGCAGGGCGACGTGATCCGCGAGATCAACCGGCAGCCGGTCAAGTCCGTGAAGGACTATGAGAAGGTCGCGTCGAGCCTCAAGAAGGACGAGTCGGCGCTCCTGCTCATCAACCGTCGCGGGGCGTCGCTGTTTGTGACCGTAAAGGCGTAAAAGGAAACTCAAAGAGCGGGTTCCCCGCGTAGCTCAGCGCAACCGGGGAACCCGTTGCTCTTTGCGGGGATCCTGTCACCGAACAGCCGGGGTGCCTGTTGCTCTTCCGATGCAACGGGTCATCAGCTCAGAGCGTTTCGGCGTCGCAGCCCCGCAGACTCGCGCTGTACGCTCTTCCGCTCCGCCCGGGCGCCCGTTCGGCGCCACCCCATCATCATCTTGCAACGGGTCGGGCCGCCGTCGAAGTCCCGGAACCCGGCTGTACGCCCCGCGCTGTTCACCCGTTGCAT
>JAVHQA010000148.1:0-2485 GCA_036170875.1 Nitrospirales bacterium | reverse complement strand
CAAGAAGAAGGACGTGTATCAACGGATCAGTCAGGAGATCATGGGCCGCATCGCGGCGCTGGAGGGGATCGCATCCCCTTCAACCGCGTGACGGCCCGCATGCAGTCAACCTTTAACCCTGTGCGTCAGGTCATGATGTGGGAGGAGTAAGTAAGCGAATGGAAACGTTGGAGCAGATGAAATCGGGATCGTCGGACAAGGCCGCCATGGCCTCGATGTACGAGGAAACCTTCCAGAATTTCGAGGAGGGATCGGTCATCGAAGGCACGGTCGTCTCGGTCAAAAAAGACAAGGTCGTGGTGGACATCGGCTATAAATCTGAGGGCATCATCTCCGCCGAGGAGTTTTCCGCGGAGGAACTGGCCGGGGCCGCCCCCGGCACCCGCCTGCTCGTCTACATCCAGGAGCGCGAAGACAGCGAAGGGAACCTCGTCCTGTCCAAGGAAAAAGCGGACAAGATGAAGGTCTGGGTCGACCTCGAAAAGATTTTCAAGGAGGAAGCCATCGTCGAGGGCAAAATCCTCAGCCGCATCAAAGGCGGCATGATGGTGGACATCGGCGTCAAGGCCTTCCTGCCCGGCTCCCAGATCGACCTGCACCCGATCCGCGACCCGGAACAGTTGATCGGCAAGTCCTTCCCCATGAAGATCATCAAGATCAACCAGCGCCGCGGCAACGTGGTCGTCTCCCGGCGCCTCCTGCTCGAGGAGTCGCGCGACCAGCGCCGGCAGCGGACCCTGGCAAACCTCACGGAAGGCCAGCTCGTGCACGGCACCGTCAAGAATATCACCGATTACGGCGCCTTTGTCGACCTCGGCGGGATCGACGGGCTCCTGCACATCACCGACATGTCCTGGGGGCGCATCGGCCACCCGTCGGAGATCTTCATGGTCGGCGACCGGGTCGAGGTGATGATCCTCAAATACGACCGCGAAACCGGCCGCGTGTCGCTGGGGCTGAAGCAGAAAGGCGCGGACCCCTGGACGGGCGTCGCCGCGAAGTACCCCGCCGGCACCCGGATCAACGGACGCGTCGTGAGCCTGACCGACTACGGCGCCTTTATCGAGCTGGAGCCGGGCGTCGAAGGGCTGGTGCACGTGTCCGAGATGACCTGGTCGCACGAAGTCCGGCACCCCTCGAAGATCGTGTCGGCGGGCGCGCAGGTGGACGCCCAGGTGCTCAACGTGGACGAGGGCGCCCGCAAGATCTCCCTCGGCATGAAGCAGGTGGCGCCGAACCCGTGGGACCTCGTGGAGACGAAATACCCCGTCGGGACCAGGATCGAGGGCAAGGTCAAGAGCCTCACGGACTTCGGGGCCTTCATCGGCCTGGACGAGGGCGTGGACGGCCTGATCCACATTTCGGACATGTCCTGGACCAAGCACGTGAAGCATCCCTCCGAAATCTTCAAGAAGGGCCAGGCGGTGGAGGTGGTGGTCCTCAAGATCGACAAGGAGAAGGAGCGGCTCTCGCTCGGCTACAAGCAGCTCACGTCCGATCCCTGGGAGCAGGAGATTCCCGACAAGCACCAGGTCGGCAACACCACGCGCGGCAAGATCACGAAACTCACCGACTTCGGGATTTTCGTGGAGCTCGCCGCCGGGGTGGAAGGCCTCATCCACGTCAGCGAGACGGGTCTGGATCCCGCCGTCCGGATGGAAGACCGGTTCAAGGTCGGCGAGGACGTCGACGCGAAGATCATCAAGGTCGACCGCGACGAGCGGAAGATCGCGCTGAGCCTGCGGGAGCACCAACGCGACGGCGAGCGCCAGCAGATGCAGGACTTTCACGCCGGCCAGGAGAAGGTGGATCAATCCCTGGGCCGGGCGGCCCGCAAGAACAAGAAGCATGAGGGCGAGGACGAGGAGTAACGGGCGGCTTGGAGAAGAAGCGACTATTCCGGACCGTTCTGGCGATTGCGGGGATCGCGGCCGCCGTCGGCGTCATGCTGTCCGTGCTGGACGGCGTGTGGCCCGGCGGCGATAAAGTCGCGGTCGTGCGGATCGAGGGGGTCATCGTGGACTCCCGCGAGGCGATCGAGGAACTGCGGAAGTTCCGGGACAATCCCAGCGTCAAGGCCATCGTGCTCCGCATCGACAGTCCCGGCGGCGGGGTGGTCGCCTCCCAAGAGATCCATTCGGAGGTGCTCAAGACGCGCGCCGACGGCCGGGTCAAGGTGGTGACGTCGATGGGCAACCTGGCCGCCTCGGGCGGGTACTACATCGCCGCGGCAACGGACAGGATCGTCGCCAACCCCGGCACGCTGACGGGCAGCATCGGCGTGATCATGGAGTTGGCCAACGTGCAGGGCCTGCTGGAAAAGGTGGGCGTGCAGAGCATCGTCATCAAGAGCGGCGCACACAAGGACCTGGCCTCCCCGTTCCGGGCCATGTCCGCGGCAGACCGCGCCATTCTACAGACGGTGCTGGACGACGTGCACGATCAGTTCATCCAGGCCGTCGTTGCGGGGCGCGCCATGAAGATA
>JAVHQA010000147.1:0-2534 GCA_036170875.1 Nitrospirales bacterium | reverse complement strand
GTCAAGTATAAGTCAAGTTATGAGTCAACTTGAACGCCGTCCGGCCCTCTGTTACAGTTTCGGCATGATGCTGCCGGTCACGCAGATCAAGGCCCTGATCCGGCTCCTCTCCGACGGGGACGCGCGGGTCGCGCGTACCATCGCCGGCAAGCTGGCCGAGATCGGCGACCCGGCGGTGCCGCTGCTGCGCGAGGCCGAGATCGAGCAGCCGGAGATGGCCGCGCGCATCAGCGAGATCCTGGACGACATCCGGGCGCAACAGCTCGAGAGCGAGTTCCACGCCCTGTCCGCCTGCGACGACAACAGCCTCGATCTGGAGGCCGGCGCCTTTCTCATCGCGCGCTTCGCCTATCCCGATCTGGATGTCCCGACCTATGTCGACATGCTCGACGCCATGGCGCGTGAAGTGCGCGAGCGCCTGGGGCACAAGGCCTCCGGAGAGGAAATCGTCAAGACCATCAACCGGTACCTGTTTGTCGAACAGGGGTTTGCCGGCAACACCCAGGAGTACTATGACATCGACAACAGCTACCTCAACAAAGTCCTCGATCGAAAGACGGGGATCCCGATCAGCCTGAGCGCGGTCTATCTCCTGGTCGGGAAGCGGCTCGAATTGCCGGTCTTTGGGGTGGGCATGCCGGGGCATTTCCTCGTGAAGTACGAGGCCGACCGCTACCGTATTTTTGTGGATTCCTTCAACGGCGGAGCGCTGCTGACGCAGAAGGACTGTGCGCGCTTTCTCGACCAGGCCGGCTACGGCTTCGACGAGCGGTATCTGCAGAAGACGCCGCCACGCTCGATCCTCATCCGCATGATCAAGAACATTGTCGCCATCCATAACAAGATGGACGATTCGGCCAAAGCCGCCCGGCTGACACGGTTCATCGAGATTTTGGGGCTTCCCGAGAAGGACGACTAGATTTCTACTGCGGCGCCCGACCCACTCGCCCGGCGGGACTCTTCTCGTTCGGTCTCCTCGACGTACCCTCCGCGTACGCCTCCGTCGCCCTCACTTCCGAGGAATCCCGGCGGGCTTCGGTCTCTGACGCCTCGCTACGAAATCTCAATCTTCATTAGATCGCGCGCCATCGTGATCCGGCCGCCGAATTCCCGACCCGCCTGGGCTTTGACGTCATACCGTTCCGCCACCGGATAGAAATGGGAGAGGACCAGGCGCGTCACCGCGGCCTCCCGCGCCACACGCCCGCAGTCCTGCGCGTGCATGTGGCCCCTGCCGGGGCGCTGGACCGGAAACGAGCAATCCAGCACCGCCACGTCCGCGCCGCGGCACAGCGCGACGAGCCCCTCGCAATACTCGGCGTCGCCCGAATAGGCCAGGGAAGCCCCGCCGTGCTCCACGCGGTAGCCCTGGCAATGGAGGCCGGGGCTGTGCGTCACCGTCCGGGTGGTCACGCGGGTCCGGCCCAGCCTGATCGTGCGATCCGTCAGCTCGGTGACGGTGACGCGGAACGGCGCGGAGGAAAAGCCCGGCATCGCCTTCAGGAGCGCGCCGAACAGGCGGCGCGTCCCGCGCGGCCCGTAGATCGTCAGGGCCGGCCTGGGCGCGACGAATTTCGCGTGAAACAGGGCGTCGAAAAAGAACGTGAAAAAGTCGGCAAAATGATCCGTGTGGTGGTGCGTGATGAACAGATGTTGCAGCCGGTGCCGGTCCGCGCCGACCTTGAGGATGTTCATCAGCGTGCGGGGGCCGAAGTCGAACAGCAGCATCTGGTCGGTCTCGACCATGTAGCCGGCGGCGGCGCGTTTCGGATGCATATTGGTGCCGGAACCGAGCACGGTCAAGCGCATGACAACACCTCGCGGCTATGTTACCATTCGACGCCTGTTTTCAAAACGAGAGACGCACGTGGATCATATCGCTCATATGCAGCTGGCGCTCGACGAAGCGCGTCTCGCGGCGGCGGCCGGCGAGGTGCCGATCGGCGCGGTGCTGGTTGTCGGGGATGCCGTGGTTGCCCGGGCGCACAATCGCCGGGAGATCTGGCAGGACCCCACGGCCCACGCCGAGCTGATCGCGATCCGGGAAGCGTCGGCGCAGCTTCGGACCTGGCGTCTGGTGGGCGCCACCTTGTATGTGACGATGGAACCCTGCGCGATGTGCATCGGGGCGGCCATTCTGGCCCGGGTCGAGCGCGTCGTCTTCGGCGTCCGGGATCCCAAGGGCGGCGCCTGCGGGTCGGTGCTCAATATCCCGGAGGAGAAGCGGCTGAACCACCGTATCGACGTGATCGGCGGCCTGCTGGAGGACGAGAGCCGGGAGTTGCTGCAGGGGTTCTTCAAGAATTTAAGAGAGAAAGACGATTCCGGAATTAAGACCGATGGTTGAAGAGATTTCTGTCGACGCCGGTGGTAGGCGTTGCATACTGTAGGTATTGAATAGCGGCCACTTTTGATCGAAGTGGACCGCACCACAAGTGCTGCGGAGAGGTGCGAGAGTGGCCGATTCGGACGGTCTCGAAAACCGTTGTCCTCGCAAGGGGACCGTGGGTTCAAATCCCACCCTCTCCGCCAAA
>JAVHQA010000146.1:0-2557 GCA_036170875.1 Nitrospirales bacterium | reverse complement strand
CTTTCTGCCGCGCCAGATGCGGAATGTCGGGGACCGGCTGGCATTCTCAAACGGGATTTTCATCCTGGGGCTGAGCGCGGCGCTTCTGCTGATCATCTTTCGCGGCAAAACACACTCGTTGATCCCTCTTTACGCCATCGGGGTTTTTCTGTCCTTCACCCTTTCGCAGGCGGGCATGGTCCGGCATTGGCTGGATCGCAAAGGCCGCGGCTGGCGGAAGAAGCTCGGGATCAACCTGACCGGCGCTGTTGCGACCGGCGTGGCCACCGTGGTCCTGGCCGTGACGAAGTTCACGCACGGCGCCTGGATGGTGATTGTTCTGATCCCGCTCCTCATAGGCATGTTCAAGAAGATCCAGTGGCACTACAAGATGGCCGACTGGCAGCTTGAGCTGACCATGTACGAGCGCCCCAGGAACCCGCCGCCGAACATCGTGGTGATGCCGATCGGCACCGTCAATCGCGCGGTCGTCATCGCCATGGACTACGTCCGACAGCGGGCCCATGATTTCCGCGTTGTCCATGTGGACGTCGATCCCGACGAAACGGTGAAGGTCAAGGAAGACTGGGAGAAGTGGGGCATGGGCCTGCCCCTCGTGATCCTGCCATCGCCGTATCGCTCGTTCCTGGAGCCGTTTCTGGACTACATCGAAAAGGTCCAGGAGGAGAACCCCGGCGGGTGGGTCACGGTGGCGCTGGCGGAGGTCCTGCCGGCGCGCTGGTGGGAGAACCTCCTGCACAACCAGAGGGCCCTGCTCATCAAGGCGGCGGTGCTGTTCAAATTCCGCGTCATCGTCACCGACGTGCCGTATCACCTCGGTCCGTATTAGCTTCTTTCGCCTCCGGCTCGCGGAATGTTAGAGTAGGCTCCCTTACCGGGAGGTTGCAGATCATGCGTCGTCTTCCTTTTGTGATAGCCGGCTTTGTTGTGTGTGTCATGTTGGGGCTTGTCCCGCCTGGTGCGGCGCAGGCCGCCAAGGCTTCAAAGAAGAGCAAGCCGGCGACGCCGGCCTTGTCCCCGGCGCTCGCCGCCGCGCAGCAGTATGCCGGGGCCGTTGCGTCAGGCGATCGCGTTGCGGCAGGGCGTCTGGATTTCGCCTGCCAGTTCGAGATGGTGGTCCAAAGCGTCAAGCTGCCGGCGGCCTTCCCTCCCGACTCCGATCCGGTCTATACCCAGTGCTGGGAAAAACTGGCGAAGGCCCACGAGACGGTGGTGGAGCAGCGCGATCTGGGCGTGAGCGATCTGTGGCCGGGCAAGGGATCCCTGGTGTTCTTCAATGAAGATCTCACCGAATACGCCCCGTCCTTCTTCGTGATGGATCGGCTCGGCCTGTCGCCTCCCGGAGGGGGCCTCAAGATCGATCTCGTCGGCAGCGCGCCGCTGCCGGCCGCCTCCTTCCGGCTTCGGGCAGGCAACCCGTTGGTCGAGGCGCCGTCCGCGGTCGTCAAGCTGGCGGTTACCTACAAAGATCCGTTGACGTCGCCGGTCGCCTATGCGCCCAGCGAGGACTTTGTAACACGCAAGGCGAAAAAGGTGCGTCTCGTGCTGAAGGGCGTGACCGTCAAGTGGGTGGTGCTGACGGGGCTCAGGAAGCTCGGATTCCCTGGCGATGTCGCGGTGCTCAATTTGCCGATGCCGGACGCCGGCGGCGCCGCCGTTCCGTTTGTGGCCGAGAGGGGCGGCTATCTTCACGACACACGCCGGTGGTGGGGGCCGGCCGATGCGCCGGGTGTGCTGATCGCCGCGGTGGGGCGCGCCGCGCAGTATCCGGAGCAGCGGGACCGGATCGCGATGTTCAACCGGGTGCTGCTCGTCGATCCGAACCAGCCTGATGCGTTGACGTTGCTCTCACGCGAACTGTACCAGTCTTTGCTGAACGCTGGGGCGGCCGCGCACAAGGTGGCGCTCGGTGATGCGACATTGACGGCCCGTTTCAACGAACTGTACTGGAACGTCGTGTCGCAGACCTATCGGCTGGAGATCGCGGAAGCCTCCCACCAGATCCAACGCGGCCACCCTGTGCCCGCGGACTTCCTCTACCGGATGCTTCCCGCCTTGGAGAAGCTGGCGGCGCTCAATCCCAATGACCACGAGAACCGGTTAAGGCTGGGAATCGCCTACCGCTGGAACCGGGAGCACGAGAGCGCGATTGCCATACACGAGCAGCTCGTGAAGGAGACTCTTCCGGGTCGGCCCGCCTCGCGTGTACGCGCGCTGCTGGAGTTGGCCTGGTCGCGGATCGCCAGAGTGGAATGGAGCCGGCTGATCGACGACCCCGGCATCGTGACGGCCTATCAGGAGGCGCAGGAGGCGCTCGCGCTCGCGGACCGCCCACTCGACAAGTTTACAGCCGCCTTTACGATGGCCTACAGCCTGGCATTCACGCCGAACCGGGACAACATGAAGATGCTGGAGCTGCTGACCGAGGCGCGCCGATGGTACCAGCAGGTGCCGGGCTCTTCACCGGAGTCGTGGCACTACCTGCTGATGAATGACACCCTCAAAGGCGTCATCGAAGCCGACCCCGCGTTCAAGCCGCTGCTCGCTGCGTCGTAAC
>JAVHQA010000145.1:0-12716 GCA_036170875.1 Nitrospirales bacterium | reverse complement strand
CGAAGAGGACATTTCTACTTTGGCCAAAGCGGACATTATCATTTTGGGATTACAGCCGCCTTGCTCCTTCCCTATCGATTTCGTGAACTATTTAGCCTATCATACCAGGACGTTAGGTGTACATTTGACTTATTCTTGAGACTCAAAAACGATGCCGAGTTGTCCGCAGTGCGGGATGTGGCTGGTGAAACAAGCGCCTCGAAAAGGGGCGCTTGAGCTTGTCCTGCGTTTTGTAGCTATCAGCCCGCTTCGCTGCCAGCTCTGCACCTACCGATTCATGGGCGTTCTCTGGCGCGTCAACCACAAGCCCGGACGTGAATACGAACGGATCCCGGTGCAGTACCCGGTGTATTTCAGGCCGACATTTGCACGAGACGACGCCCAACCGGTCCAGGGGACCATCTCGGCTCTTTCAATCAGGGGCTGCACGATCACGACCAGGGTGTCGGTGCAGAAAGGGGAATGCCTGTGCCTGCAGTTTGAAGTGTCGGATCAGGATTCGCCGATCCAGATCGACGCGGCAAGGGTGCAAACAGTGAACGGGACGAAAATGGGCATGGCGTTCGCCAGCATCAGACCGGAGGAGGAAGACCGCTTACGCCAGCATATGATGATGCTGCTGCACCATCACATGGGTGACGGCTAGACCCCGCAGCGGGGGCTGAGCGCCTCCTGAACGGCCTTGCCGATTTCTGCCGGGTTGCGCACCACACGGACGCCGGCAGCTTCCAGAACGGCCATCTTCTCGGCCGCTGTGCCCTTCCCGCCCGTGATGATCGCGCCGGCATGGCCCATGCGGCGTCCCGGCGGGGCCGTGATGCCCGCGATGAAACTGATCACGGGCTTGCGGATGTTCTGCTTGATGAAGGCCGCCGCGCGGTCTTCGGCGTCGCCGCCGATCTCCCCGATCATGACCACCGCCTCGGTTTCAGGGTCCTTTTCAAACAACGCCAGCAGGTCGATATAGCCTGTCCCAATGATCGGGTCGCCGCCGATCCCGATGCAGGTCGTCTCGCCGAGGCCGAGCATCGTGAGCTGATTGACGGCTTCGTAGGTGAGCGTCCCGCTGCGGGAGATGACCCCCACCCGCCCCTTCTTGTGGATGAAGCCCGGCATGATGCCGATCTTGCACTCGTCCGCCGTGATAATGCCCGGACAGTTCGGCCCGATCAGCCGCACGTCCCGCCCGCGCAGGGCCCGTTTGACCTTCACCATGTCATTAACCGGGATGCCCTCGGTGATGCAGATGACCAGCCGGATGCCCTCCTCGGCGGCTTCCAGGATCGCGTCGGCCGCGAACGGCGGCGGGACAAAGATCAGCGACGTGTCGCACTGGGTTTTCTTCACGGCGTCGCGGACCGTATTGAAGACCGGGATGCCCTCGACCTCCTGCCCGGCCTTGCCCGGCGTCACGCCGGCAACGACCTGCGTGCCGTAGGCCTTGCACTGCGTGGCATGGAATGAGCCTTCCTTGCCCGTAATCCCCTGCACCAGCACCCGCGTGTTTTTGTTGACCAGGATGCTCATGATGCGGCCGCCTCCACCTTCTTGCGCTTCTTGCCCGTCATCGCCACGATCTTCTGCGCCGCCTCCCAGAGGTCCGTCGCCACGTCCACCTTGAGCCCCGACTCCAGCAGCAGTTTCCGCCCCTCCTCGGCGTTGGTCCCCTGGAGGCGCACCACGACCGGCAGCTTGATCTGCACTTCCTTCGCCGCATCAATCACGCCGTGCGCGATGCGCTCGCAGCGCACGATCCCGCCGAAGATGTTGATGAAGATGCCTTTCACATTCCGGTCCTTGAGCAGGATGCGGAAGCCTGCGGCCACCGTCTCCTTCGTCGCGCCGCCGCCGACGTCCAGGAAGTTCGCCGGCTCGCTGCCCGCCAGCTTGATCACGTCCATCGTGGCCATGGCCAGGCCCGCGCCGTTCACCATGCAGCCGATATTGCCGTCCAATTTGACGTAGTTGAGGTTGTTGCCGGTGGCTTCGATCTCAAGCGGCTCTTCTTCATACAGATCGCGCATCGCCTGCACATCCACATGCTTAAACAGCGCGCTGTCGTCGAATGACACTTTCCCGTCCAAGGCGATGAGCTTCTTGTCCGTCGTGATCACCAGCGGGTTGATCTCCACCATTGAGGCGTTCTTCTCCATGAACAGCCGGTAGAGATTGCCGAGCATCGTGATGAAGGGACCTATGCTCGTCGGCTCGAGGCCCGGGAGCCCCAACCCGAAGGCCAGGTTGCGCCCGTTGTAGCCCTGGAACCCGACCGCCGGATCGATCAGCTCCTTCAGCACTTTCTCCGGCGTATGGGCGGCCACTTCCTCGATTTCCATCCCGCCTTCGGTGCTGGCGATAAATACAGGCCAGCCGGAATCGCGATCCACGAGCAGGCTCAGGTACAGCTCCTTGGCAATGCCGGCGCCCTCCTCGATCAGCAGGCGGCGGACCTTGCGCCCTTTCGGGCCGGTCTGGTGCGTGACCAACATCCGGCCCAGCAGTTCCTTGGCAAGGCCCGGCACCTCGGCGCGGTTCTTCGTGATCTTCACCCCGCCTGCCTTGCCACGGCCGCCGGCGTGGATCTGTGCCTTCACGACGTACACCGGGGCGTTCAGCTTCTCCGCCCATTTCTCGGCTGCGAGCGGCGTCTTGATCTCCTTGCCGTTCGGCACCGGAATACCGAACTGCGCGAACAACTGCTTGGCCTGGAATTCATGAATGTTCATGCGGGATCCCTTCGGAAAACTTTAGCCTTCTTTTCTGACGTAATCCGGGAACAGTATCGGCGAATGGGTTTCGAGCGAGCCGGAATGTTTTTTCGCTTCCGCCCGGAAGCGCTTCAGATGCTCGAGCGTCAGCTTGCCGTGCTTCATGGACTTGACGCGCTCGGCGGCGGTGCTGCCGGATCGCCTGCCGTACACCATCAGATCCAGCAGCGAGTTGCCCATCAGGCGGTTACGCCCGTGCAGTCCGCCGGAGGCCTCGCCCGCCACAAAAAGATTGCGCACGCCGGATTCGCCGTTCACGTCGATCTGCACACCGCCGTTCTGGTAATGGAGCGTGGGGTAGATGAGCACCGGGTCCTTCGTGATGTCCAGCCCGTACCGCTTGTACTGGCGGACCATCGCGGGAAAATGCTTGTCCAGCGTGCCGGAGCCAGACTCCACGTCGAGCAGCGGCGTGTCCAGCCAGACACCGAGCCGGCCGGTTGTGGTGCGGACGCCGCGCCCCTCCTCGCATTCCCGGATGATCGAAGAGGACACGACGTCGCGGGTATCCAGCTCGTTCACGAAGCGCTCGCCCTTGGCGTTTACCAGGTGCCCGCCCTCGGAGCGGATGCCTTCCGTGACCAGCGCGCCGATCAACTGCTCGGGATACACCGCGCCGGTCGGGTGATATTGGAAGGTATCGATCTGGAGCAGCTTGGCGCCCAGGCGGTACGACATGGGCAGCGCATCGCCGGTCGCACCGTAGTGGTTGCTGGTCGGGAAGCCCTGGATATGCAGGCGGCCGATCCCGCCCGTCGCCAGAATGACCGTCTTGGCGGCCACCACGAAATAGCGTTTGTTGTCCAGGTCCTGAAGGATCGCGCCGGTGCAATTCCCCTGCCCGTCGCTGAGCAGTTCGACGGCCGCGCTGAACTCCAGGAGCTGGATCTTTTGATTGAGCACTTCATCCTTCAACACCCGCATGATCTCGAGGCCGGTGTAGTCGGAGCAGGTCAGCAGCCGCGGCCTGGAGCTGCCTCCGCCTTTCTTCACATGGAGGTTGCCGTCGGCGTCACGGTCGAACAATACGCCCAACTCCAACAGCCACCTGGCAATGGACGGCCCCTCCTCCACCATCGTCTTGAGGAGCTGGTGGTCGTTCTTCATGTGCCCGCCCTTGAGCGTGTCCAGGAAATGCTGGACCGGCGAGTCTTCATTGGTGATGGCAATCTGGATACCGCCCTGGGCCATGACGGTGTTGGAATCGCCCAGGCGCAGTTTCGTGGCCAGCAGCACCTTCGCCCCGTGCGCGTGAGCATGCAGGGCGGCCGCGCAGCCGGCGCCCCCGCCGCCGACGACCAGCACATCCGTCGAATAGGCCGGCGCCAGATCCGCATCGGCCGACACCGGGCTGTCGCCTTCCAGCAGGGCAGCCAGCTCGTGCACCGTCTTTTCGCCGGCGTTGGGACCGAACGTGATCGGGCGGTAGGCGTTCTCGCGATGATCGGGATGGTACTTTTTGATCAGCGCATCGCGCTCGCCTGGCGCGAACTTCGGCAGCGTCTGGGCGCGGCGCGCATCACGGGTTTTGTGGACGAGGTCCTGGAGGGATTGCAACTGCATTTACTTGATGGCCGCGCAGACGTCCTTCAGTTGTTGTTCGTCCATGCTGAGAACCCGGTCCCACTCAGACTGGTACTTGCCTTGCGCGATCTCGTCGATCCGATCGTGCAGGCGCTGGGGCTTCTCCGAGAAAAACGCCCCCTGCGCCCGGCTGGCGTACAGCGCGACGAGGTTCGGCGCGATGTCCGCGATGCAGACGGGCGTGCAGAGCCCGCACATGACGCAGTCCATGAACATCTCGGAGACCTTTTTGAAATCGCCGAAGACGGCCCGCCACACGCCGTCCCGCACGTCGATCCCCTGCGGGCAGGCCTCGGTGCAGGCGTTGCAGTTTCGGCACAGCGGCGCCTCAGGGTAGAGATTGAACATGTCCTGCTTGGGATCATTCAGCTCGGACATCTGGTAGATCGCCTTGCGGGCCGGGAACGGTGGGACCATTGTAAAGGACATCCCGTCCTCGACAGCCATCGAGCAGGCCAGGCAGGTCCTGACCTTGGGGTCGTCCTTGGTCCGGTAGTAGGTCGCACAGGCCCCGCAATAGCCGCCGAGACAGCCGACGCCGCGGATCACGTCCTGGCCGCTATACCACAGGGCCTTGATGACCGTCACCCCTTCCGGCACCTCGTACTTCTTGCCGGCGATCTCGACCGTCACCATCTTCGGACGCAGGACTTCCTCCTGGTCAATGGCGATGTTCTTGTCGAAGCCTTTTAATTCCATACCACTATCTACCACCCCGCTTCTGGTGAAGCAATTACATATTGTCGATGATCGCCACGCTATTGCGCAATCGCGTCCACGATCGCATTCAAGGTTGGGCTTGGACGCATGGCTTTCGTCGTCTTCTCCTGATCGGGATGATAATACCCGCCCATATCGACCGGTTTCCCTTGGGCGCCGAGCAGCTCGGCAACAATCGTGGCCTCGTTGTCGACAAGCTGTTTGGCGACTTTGGCAAAATGCGCTTGAAGGTTCTTATCTTGCGTCTGCTCAGCCAGGGCCTGTGCCCAGTACAACGCGAGATAAAAATGGCTCCCGCGATTATCAATCTCACCCACCTTGCGGGCCGGCGACTTATTGCCCTCCAGAAACTTGGCAGTAGCCCGATCGAGTGTATCCGCCAGAATCTTTGCGGAGGGATTGTGAGATGCCTTGCTCAGATGTTCCAAGGATGCGGCCAGCGCCAGAAATTCACCCAGCGAATCCCAGCGTAGATACCCTTCTTTCTGAAACTGCTGCACGTGTTTGGGCGCCGAGCCGCCGGCTCCGGTTTCAAAGAGGCCGCCGCCGTTCAGCAGGGGGACAATCGAGAGCATTTTTGCGCTGGTCCCGATTTCAAGAATCGGGAACAGGTCCGTGAGGAAGTCTCGCAAGACGTTCCCCGTCACCGAAATCGTATCTTTCCCCTCTTTCATCCGTTCCAGCGAGAACCGCGTCGCCTCCGCCGGAGACATGATCCGGATGTCGAGGCCCTTCGTGTCGTGATTCGGCAAATAGCGATTGACCTTCTTGATCAGCTCCGCGTCGTGCGCCCGATTTTTGTCCAACCAGAACACCGCGGGAACTCCGGTGGCTCGCGCCCGATTGACGGCGAGCTTGACCCAATCCTGAATCGGCGCGTCCTTGGCCTGGCACATCCGCCAGATATCCCCGTCTTCCACCCTCTGTTCCAGTAACGCCTTCCCTGACGCAGCGATCACGCGAATCGTGCCGTTGCCCGGGGATTTAAAGGTCTTGTCGTGCGAGCCGTACTCCTCCGCCGCTTGTGCCATGAGACCCACGTTGGGAACACTCCCCATGGTACGGGGATCGAAAGCGCCATGTTTTTTACAGAAGTCGATGACTTCCTGATAGACCGAGGCGTAACTGGCGTCGGGGATGACCGCTTTGGTGTCCTGCAGTTTGCCGTCCGGACCCCACATTTTCCCCGAGTCACGAATGAGCGGCGGCATGGAGGCATCGATAATCACGTCGCTGGGGACGTGCAAATTGGTGATGCCTTTGTCGGAGTTGACCATCGCCAGCGCCGGCCGCGTCTTGTACACCGCCTGAATGTCGGCTTCGATAGCCTTGCGCTGATCGTCCGGCAAGGTCTTGAGCTTGACGTAAAGGTCGCCGAGGCCGTTGTCGGGATCGACGCCCAACTTCTGGAACACGGCTGCATGTTTGTCGAACACGTCCTTGAAAAACACCGACACCGCATGACCGAAGATCTTGGGGTCCGAGACCTTCATCATGGTGGCTTTCAGATGGATCGAGAACAACACGCCCTGCTTCTTGGCGTCTTCGATCTGCGCCTCTAGGAATGAGCGCAAGGCGCGACGGCTCATGTAGGTGGCGTCAATGACTTCGCCGGCTTGAAGGGCGAGTTTGGGTTTGAGCACCGTGGTCTTGCCGTCCTGGCCGACAAACTCGATGCGCGCGTCGGTGGCCTCGGTGAGCGTGACCGATTGCTCGTTGGAATAGAAATCTCCGCCGTTCATATGGGCGACGTGTGTCTTGGAGTCCCCGGTCCATGCCCCCATTTTGTGCGGGTGTTGTCTGGTGTGTTGTTTGACCGAGAGCGGCGCCCGGCGATCCGAGTTGCCTTCACGTAACACCGGGTTGACGGCGCTCCCTTTAATCCTGTCGTAGCGCGCCCTGATCTCCTTCTCAGCGTCGGTCTTGGGATCCTCGGGATAATCGGGGATCTTGTAGCCCTGACTCTGTAACTCCCTGGTGGCCGCTTGCAGTTGTGGGATTGAGGCGCTGATGTTGGGCAGTTTGATGATATTGGCTTCCGGGGCCTTGACGAGCGCCCCCAATTCGGCCAGATCGTCCGATTGTTTTTGTTTCGCCGTCAGATGTTCGGGAAAGGCGGCGATAATGCGCCCTGCCAGAGAGATATCCCGTATCTCGACGGACACGCCGGCCGCCTTTGTGAAGGCTGTGACAATCGGGAGAAAAGAATAGGTGGCCAGTGCAGGCCCTTCATCAGTTTTCGTATAAATGATTTTGGATGCTTTTGCTGTCATGATTTTCCCTTTTTCAGCCTCTTGTCAGTTCAGCGCGTTCAGCGCCGAGCCGGCCTTGAACCAGCCGATCTGCTGGTCCGTGAAACTGTGATTCGTCTGAATCACGACGTCCTTGCCGTCGGCCTTGTGGATGGTGACGCTCACCGGCTTGCCGGGAGCCAAACTGCTCAGCCCCGTCACGCTGATCCGGTCATTCTGCTCGATCTTGTCATAGTCTTTGGGATCGGCGAAGGTCAGGGGCAGGATGCCCTGCTTCTTGAGATTCGTCTCGTGGATGCGGGCGAAGCTCTTGGTGATGATGACCTGCACCCCAAGGAACCGGGGCGACATGGCGGCATGCTCGCGGCTGGAGCCCTCGCCGTAGTTCTCGTCCCCGACCACCACCGAGCCGATCCCCTTCGCCTTGTAGTGCCGGGCGATCTGGGCGATCGTCAGGCCGGACTCGCCGCTCAACACGTCCGTTCCCTTGCCGGGCTCGGACGAGAAGGCGCTGTTGGCACCCAGGAACATGTTGTCGCTGATCTTGTCGAGATGGCCGCGGAACTTGAGCCAGGGTCCGGCCGGCGAAATGTGGTCGGTCGTCGTTTTGCCCTTGGTCTTGATCAGGAGCGGGAGCCTGGCAAAGTCCTTTCCATCCCAGCGCGGAAACGGCTGCAGCAGCTGGAGCCGCTCGCTGGTCGGCGGAACCTCCACAGTCAGACCATCGCCGTTGTCCGCCGGTGGGACAAGCCCTTCCTCGCCCTTCGCGAAGCCCTTGGCCGGCAGCTCATCGCCCTGCGGCGGCTCGAACTTCAGCTCCTTGCCGTCCGCGGTCTTCAGTGTGCCGTGCACCGGATCGAAAGTCAGGTCGCCGGCAAAGGCGTAGGCGGTCACAATTTCGGGGCTCGCAAGAAACGACAGCGTCTCGTTGATTCCGTCGTTGCGGCCGGGGAAGTTTCGGTTGAAGGAGCTTACGATCGAGTCGGCCTTCCCTTTCACGGCGTCCGCCCTCTTCCACTGGCCGATGCAGGGCCCGCAGGCGTTGGCCAGCACGGTGCCGCCCATCTCCTCAAAGGCCTGCATGAAACCTTCCCGTTTCATGGTATGGAAGATTCGCTCCGAGCCCGGCGTCACGAGGAAAGGGGTCTTGGCTTTGAGCCCGGCCTTCAGTCCCTGCCGCGCAATGTGCGCCGCCCGGCCGATGTCCTCATAGGAGGAGTTCGTGCAGCTCCCGATGAGGGCGGCCTTGATCTGGACGGGATACCCCTTCTCCCTGGCTTCGGCCGCCATCTTGGAGATCGGCCTGGCCAGATCGGGCGTGTGCGGACCCACGACGTGCGGCTCGAGCTTGGAGAGATCGATCTCGACGACCTGATCGAAATGCTTCTCCGGCGACTTCAGCACTTCGGGATCGGCCGTCAGCAGCTCGCGGTTGGCTTCGGCCAGCCTGGCAATGTCCGCGCGGTCCGTCAGGTTCAGGTATGCCACCATCTTCTGATCGAACTGGAAGACCGATGTCGTGGCGCCCAGCTCGGCGCCCATGTTCGTGATCGTGCCCTTGCCGGTGGCGCTGATGGTTTCGGCGCCGGGGCCGAAGTATTCCACGATCTTGTTGGTGCCGCCCTTCACGGTCAGCAGGCCGCAGATGAAGAGGATCACGTCCTTGGGCGAGGCCCACCCCTGCAGCTTGCCGGTCAGACGGACGCCGATCAATTTCGGATGCAGCACTTCCCACGGCAGGCCGGCCATGACCTCGCCGGCGTCGGCCCCGCCGACCCCGATCGCCAGCATGCCGAGCCCGCCGCCGTTCGGCGTATGGGAGTCGGTGCCAATGATCAGCCCGCCGGGAAACGCGTAATTCTCCAGCACCACCTGATGGATGATGCCCGCGCCGGGCTTCCAGAAACCGATCCCGTATTTCTTCGCCGCGGACGCCAGGAAGTTGTATACCTCCTTGTTCTCATCGATGGCGCGGGCCAGGTCCTTGGCAGAGCCGCTCTCGGCCCGGATCAGGTGATCGCAGTGGATCGTACTCGGCACAGCCACGCGCTTCTTGCCGGCCTGCATGAACTGCAGCATGGCCATCTGGGCCGTTGCGTCCTGCATGGCCACGCGATCGGGACGCAGCGCCAGCATGGCCTTGCCGCGCTCCCAGACCTGCTGGTCAAAATTATCGGCGTGCGAAACGAGTATCTTCTCCGTCAGGGTCAGGGCCCGGCCGAATTTTTTCCGGGCCTTCTCCACGGCCGCAGGCATCGAGGCGTAGAGTTTTTCGACGAGTTCGACCGACATAGTTGCTCCTCTTGGCTATAGCCTACTTCAACGGCGGGACTTCGCGCGACTATTTCAACGGCGGGACTTCCCGCCTTTTGGGCGCAGCGTAATTCACGAGATAGTCGAACAATCGAATGAGGCGGCTTTCCTGACGCTTCTGGTCCACCCAATGCCCGATCAGCCCGATCGTGCGCGACAGGATAAAGAAGCCGTTCAGGCTGTCCACGGGGAACCCGAGATCCACCAGCACCGCCGCCATCGTCCCGTCCACGTTCAGAATCAAATTGTCCTTCTTCGCGGCGGTCACCTTCTCGACCTCCAGCGCAAAATCCAGATGCGGCGTCTTGATCCCCAGGCTCTTCACGTACCCTACAAGCTCCTTCACCCGCTTGTCAGGATTGCGCAGGCTCTTGACGCGATGGCCGATGCCGGGCACCGGACCGACGTTCTTTTTCATATAACCCAGGAAGTCGTCCACCGACAGCTTATTATCGATGGCGTATTTAAAGTAGCGCCCGGCATCGGTCACGGCGCCGCCGAAGCGGGGCCCGATCATGATGAGGCCGGCGGCCACCGACTGGGACATCCCAATGCCCGCGCAGGCCGCAATGATCGTCCCCAGCGCGCCGCTCACGCAGGGGCCATGGTCGGCCGACAGCATCATGATGCGCTTCACGATCTCGGCTTCCTGCTTGGAGATCAGCCGCTTGTCCCAGAGCAGCCCGATCACGTGCGGAATCTCGTAGCCCTTGTTGATCAGCTCGGAGGCGGGATAGCCGTCATAGCAGGGCTCGTCCCCCCGATCGTCGCTGATCGTGGTCTTGATCAGCGAGGCCACCATCACATCACCTGCCTTCATCGCCTCATCGACGGTCCGGGGCAGCCTCGGCATATCGGCGGGAGCAAGGTCCGGGATCGGCTTCACCTGGCCGCTCTTGACCAGTTCTTCATAGGTCTTCTTGATGGCGGGACCCAGCGCGCCGAAGGTATCCGGCACGATCGCGCCGGCCTTCTTGAACGCGTCCGCCTTGGACCGGGCCGAGCCTTCGCCCTTCATGCCTTCCTTCGCGCCGGCGTGCCCAAACTTCATCCCCTTCGGGAGGCTTTCCTGGCAGAACCCGGACACCACCGCCAGCAACTTGATCCGCCGCTTCCTGGCGCCGTACCACTCGGCGGCGCGCTCCTCCAGATCGCCGCCCATTTCGCCCACGATCACGACCGCCTTGGTCTGCGGGTCTTTCTCAAACATCTCCAGATAGCTTACGTAGTCGGTGCCGGGATAGGCATCGCCGCCGATCCCGATCGCCGTCGTGATGCCGTCCGCGAACTGCGAGCAGATCCAGATGATCTCGTTGGAGAGTCCGCCTGATTTCGTGATGACGCCGAACGAACCTTCGCGGTAGAGCTTGCAGGAGACGAGGTTGTCGAAGGCGCCGCCGATCACGCCGAGCCGGCACTCGCCGGCTGAAATCACCCCGATGGACGAGGGGCCGTTGAAGACCTTGCCCAGTTTTCTGGCGTGCCGCCCCAGAAGCTTGGCGTCCTTCTCCGGCACGCCCTCGGTGATCATGGAGACAGTCTGAATCTTGGGATCGTTCAGCGCCTCCATGCCGGCCGCGCAGGCCCGGTCGGCGCCGATGTAGACAAGACTGGTGTTGAGCTGCGGGTGGTGCGCCGTGGCGTCCGCCACGCTCTTATACACCGGAATCGTCACCAGGCCGTTCCCATACGGGACTTCGTTCGTCTTGCCGGCGTCCGGCGGATAGACGAACGCCTCCACGTTCAGCGGGCGCTTGCTCATGTAGCAGAATTCCGCCATGCGTCGGGCGGCGTTCAACCCGGCCGCGCCACCCTGGATGACCACCCGGGTGTCTTTGTTCGCCAGAATACTCATATTAGTCGGGATCCCCCTAGGCTGACGGTGTGATTATTTTTTCTGGAGCGCCATGTCGACGATGTCGGTGAGCGGCGTGTGGCGGTCGTGGACATGGATGTCGAACCCTTCCTCGCGCAGGGCCTTCATCGCTTCGAGGCCTTCTTTCTCGCGGGGCCCGCCGCGGCGCACCCAGATCTTCACACCCGTGAGCTTGCCGTCGGCCTTGGCCTTGCGAAAGCCCGCGATGATGCCGCCGAAGGTCTTCTTCACGTCGGTGAAGTTGGCGATCGCGCCGCCGACGATGATGTTTTTGATACCGGGGAGCGAGCAGACCTTCTCGGTCAGCACTTCCACGGCCCAGTCGGGCGGATCGCCGGAGTACTCGGCGTAGTTCGCGAGCTTGCCGCCACGGGCCACCACGGCGTCCGAGTAATACACGCTGGCCCCGCCGCCGGCCGGGAGCATCGCCGTATCGCCGCCGGGAATCTCGATGAACTTCACCGATCCCTTGATCTTGGAATCCACCGCCATGACTTCCATCTCATTTTTTGTATACGACCGCCCGAACTCCGCCGCAAACGGGAAGTTCCAGTCGGAATGCCGGAACTTGGCGTCGCCGTCCAGCAGGGTCACGGCATCCAGGGCGATCAGCTCGCCGTCGCTCTGCCGGGCCACAACCGGATTCACTTCCAGATACTGCGCGTCTTCGCTGTCGAAGCACGCGAACAGCTTGCCGGCAAACGCCGCCATCTTCCTGGCGACCTCGCCCGAGAACCCGGCCTCCTTCGCCAGCTTCTCCAACGCCTGCGCCGACGGCGTGTCGCCGACCTCAAGGCTCAGCTTTTTGACACGTTCCCAGTTCGATTCGACTTCGATCCCCCCGCAATTGGCCATCAGCACCTCGGCGCCGTCGCGGGTGGACTTGACCGCCGCGTAGTATTCGTCCTTGTGGGGCACCATTTCCGACACGATCACCTGGGACACGGTAATGCTGCCGACCTGCCGGCCCAGCATCTCCTTGGCGGCCGCCTGTGCCCCCTTCAGGTCCAGATCGACCTTCACGAGGCCGAGCTTGAACCGCGAGCCAAGCGCCTCATGCGCTTTCACGACCAGCTTGGATTGCTTCAGCCATTCGTTCGCGTCGCCGAGCTTCTTCAACTCATCGACCGACGTGACGACCGCGCAGTTGGGGACGAGAATGCCCCACTTTTTCATCAGCCCCATCCCGGGACCTTCAAGCAC
>JAVHQA010000144.1:10205-12800 GCA_036170875.1 Nitrospirales bacterium | reverse complement strand
TCGCGCTGTTCCGGCGTGAGCAGGGCCAGCGCCTCCCGCTTGGCCTTGATGGCCGCCACCCGCAAGCCGACTTCCAGCATCTCGCTTTGCTTCACCTTGGCTTCAATCGCCGATAGATCGGCCTTCTCGTCCTCCATCAGGGACGTCAGTTCCAGCTCCGCCACCTGAATCTCGGCTTCGGTCTTGATGCGGGTGCGGGTAAGGTCAAGCTGCATCGCTTTGAGCCTGGCCACCTGATCGGCCGAGAGACCGATTTCCTTGTGATGCTTGAGAAGGTGCCGAAGGTAATGCCCGGTGGATTCCGAGTGGGTTGCCGAATCGTGACCGCGGTCGCGCATGGCGCCGCCGTGCATTTCATTCGCAGAGACAGGCCGGAGTCCCGGACCAAGCAGCAGAGCCGCCCCCACCAATCCAGTCAGAATTATAGTTTTCATGATTCCCCCTTCGTTTACTTGGCCGTAGTCGGCGCAGGACAGGTATTGATTCCGAACAGCTTCCAGGCTGGACAGAACCTGACGACGCCGGTGACGAGTGCCACCGCGCTGATTTCAATTGCCTGATTTTTCACCCATCCAACCTCTCTACTTCGGCAGCTTAGGCATTTCAAACTTGCTCTGCTCGCCCGTGAGCGCTTTCAGAAACGTGAGCAGGTCGGTCTTCTCCTCTTTGGTGAGCCCCAGCGGCTTCATCAACGGGCTCAGGGTGGGATTCGGCCCGCCGCCTTGGTCCAGGAAGTCGATGACCTCTTCGAGTGTCTTGAACGCGCCGTCGTGCATGTACGGCGACGTTGCGGTAATGCTCCGCAGCGTCGGTGTCTTGAACGCGCCCTTGTCCTTCTCGGCGCGAGTCACATAGTAGCGGCCGAGATCCTCCTTCATCGGTCCCACCTGGGGCACGCCAAGATTATGGAATTGATTGTCGGTGAAGTTGGGGCCATTGTGGCAGGCGATGCAGCGCGCCTTGCCCTTGAAGAGCGCCATGCCACGGACGGCTGCTTGGTCCATCGCTTTCGTCTCTCCGAGCACATACTTGTCGAACGCGGAGTTGGTCGAAATGACGGTGCGTTCGTAAGCCGCGATGGCTTCGGCAATGCCCTGGAGGCTCACGTCGGTCCCAAACACGGCGCGGAATTGCTGCTGGTATCCCTTGACCTTGTTCAGCTTCGCGACGACATTCTCGTGCGTCTCCGCCATCTCCACGGGATTCTGGATCGGCCCGATCGCCTGCTCCTCCAGGGAGCCGGCCCGACCGTCCCAGAACTGGACAGGGTTGAACGCGGTGTTGAAGACCGTCGGCGCCTGACGGCCGCCGACTTTCCCCCCCACACCGATGGAGGTCTGGCGCGGATCGGCAAAACCGAGAACGGGATTGTGGCAGAACGCGCAGGACACCTGGCCGTTCTGGGAGAGGCGACCGTCAAAATACAATTGCTTCCCCATATCCACTTTGGCCTTGTAGTTCAAATTGGTGGCCGGGATCGGGACCGCTGTGGGCAACGGCCCGATGTCCGGGACAGGCATCCCGTCCACCACCAGCAGGATGGGAGAGCCGGGGGCAGAAGAAGGAACTTGGGCTACCAGGCTTTCCCCGGTCAGGACCAGGGCAAGGAGCCCCCCCACCAGGATCAGGCCGATCATCAGCGCCTTCCGAGCGATCATACGGACACCTCCTTCTCAAACAGTTTACGAAATAGAATTGCTATTGAGACTTGCCGAAGCTGCGCACGTAGAGGATGAGTTGCCAGGCCTCTTCTTCGGTGACGACGAGCGGAATGAAGGGCCCCATGTCGGTGCCGGGGCTGCCGTTCTTCAGAATCCAGAACAGCTCGCCGTCCGTTCGCCTCGCCTGCCAGGCCTTGTCGGTGAAGTTGCGGGGCAGCAGCCCCTTCAGTGAGCCCGGCTCGATGTCCTTTCCGAGTATCCCCTTGCCGTCCGGACCGTGGCAGGCCCGGCAGAAGGCCTTGCCTTCGAACAGGGTCTTGCCCTTCGTGATCGTTTCAGGCGTGGCCGGCAGCGGATTCGTGACGGCGCGGGCCGCCTCGATCTGGTCTTTCGGCACGCGCGGGCGCAGGACCTCCGGGTCCGCCCCCCACGCATGCGTCAGCAGGACTTGAAGGGACAAGGCAACGGCCGACAGAACAAGCCGGGACGATCGCATCGGCCGCCGCCTCCCCGAATCCGCCTATTCCTTGCGGGGCTTGTGCCCGACTGACGTCGGATGCCCGACATGGCCGTCCGGCGCCTTGGCGCCCTTCGGCCAGAGATGGAAGATGATCCCATCGGTCTTCGCCGCCACCGCCGCGATCTCCTTGGCCTGAGCCTCCGGCACGTCCAATACCTGCACGCGACCGGTGTCGATCTCCACCTGATGGTCGTGATAGAACTTGTTCCAGGTCTTCAGCGGAACGTGCGCGCGTGACACCGGCTTGGCGATGAAGTACTCGACTTCCACCAGCAGCGCGTTCGGTTCGGTGGATTCAAAGAGCAGGCATTGCAGGACCTCGGGCGAGATCCCCTTGCAATAATGATGGAACGGGCCCGCGATCGTGCCGTCTTCCATCTTGTGGGGGGCCATGACGTGGATCGTGAACCCGTC
>JAVHQA010000144.1:0-10105 GCA_036170875.1 Nitrospirales bacterium | reverse complement strand
GGCATGGACCAGGAGCACCTTTGCGCCGAACTGCTTGGCCAGCATGGCGGCATACTCAAATGCCTCCTGGGCGAACTCGGAAAAGTCCAGGGGAACGAGCACGCGATTGATGTTGACCGACCTGGGAAGGCCGGCGGGCTCGTCCTTTGCGGACATGCGAACCGTGAGAACCGGGCAGGGCGCCTCCCTCACCACCGCCTCCGCGGCGCTGCCAAGCAGCAGCCGGTCCCAGCCGGTGCGGCCATGAGTCCCCACCACGATCAGCGTCACCCGAGCCTCCTCCGCGACCCTGGCGACAGAGGCCGCCGGTTGCCCATAGACCTGCCGGGTCTCGCACGCAATGCCGTCTTTTTCAGCGAGGTGAGCCAGCTTCGCCAGCTCGCGATCCGATTCCTCCTGCATCTGCTTGAGGAAAACGGTGTTGACCGGAAACTCCCGATCCAGGCCGGGCGGCCCTTCCAGCACGTTCAGAATGAGCATCCTGGCATGCAGCGCCGTCACCAGGCCGGCCCCGTACGCGTAGGCCAACTCGGCAGGGGCTGAGAAATCAGTCGCCAGCAGAACCCGCCTGTCTTCCGAACCATCCATGGTTTTCCCCACTTGCGTTATGCCGTCGTGACCTTCTTTGCTGTCTTCGACTCCGGCTTTGCCATGATCATAGCCTCCCACACCCTGGGAAGGGAATAGGCAAGGGGAATGCCATCGCGTGCCTCGCTGGCTGATGCTGGAAATCCATGATTGAAAAGGCCTTGCGCTGTATACCCGGCCGACAGCCGGTGCTCACGCAGGGACATTCCGCGACAGGATGATGCCGCGCGCATGCGGAGAAAGGCAACATTGACTTGCCGCGGTGTTTTGGCCAAACTTGGGCTTATGGAAATTCCATTGGTCTCAGTGGCGGCAATCAAGGTGCGCGACCGGGGCGTCGTCAAGAAGGTCGGCGCGCGGGACTTCGCGCTCGAAGACGGCGATCGGGTCATCCTGGAGATGAACGAGGAAGTGACCTACGGCGTGGTGTACGGGCAGCCGCAGCGCATGCCGTTCGTCCCGCCCATGCGCGACATGAAGACGATCATCCGCAAGGCGAACCCTGCGGATCTCCAATCCATCGCCCGGCAGGAGCGGCTGGCCGGCGAGGCCATGGCCTACTGGTGCGATCTCATTGGCATGCACCGCATCCCCATGAAAGCGATCGAGGTCGTCCCCTCCTTCGACCATCCAAAAGTCACGTTCATGTTCACCGCCAACGAACGCGTGGACTTTCGTGTGATCGTCAAAGAGCTCGCGGGCCGGTTCCGCGCCCGCATCCAGATGCAGCAGGTCGGCGCCAGGGACGAAGCCAAGCACCTTGGCGGGCTCGGACTCTGCGGCCTCGTTCTGTGCTGTGCCAGCTTCCTCACGGAATTCAAACCCATTACCATGAAGATGGTCAGAGTCCAGGGCCTCCCCCTGGACGACGACAAGCTGCTCGGCCTCTGCGGACGCCTCAAGTGCTGCCTGGCGTACGAATACGAAGAAGGCTTTCGGCCGTCGCTCTCTCACCGCCCAGCAGACGGTCCCGCGCTGATCCAACCCGAGCGCCTCTCCGCGACGAACTGACCGCTCCTCAGATTCCCCAGCCGCCGCTCAGGTGGATGTTCGTGCCAGTGACGTACCGCGCTTCTTCGGAGAGCAGAAATCGCACCGCCGAGACGGCGTCCTTGAGTTCGCCGATGTAGCCGGCTGGGATTTTTTTTGCCATGGCCGCCAGCTCCGCCTCCGGCGCGCTTCCCGAGTTGATGAAGCCCGGCGAGAGCGCGTTGACCGTGATGCCGTGCGGCGCCAGTGCCTTGGCCAGCGTGCGCGTCAGGATGAGGACGCCGGCCTTGGCGATGTAATGGGCCGTCACCTCGGTCTGCGCCACCATCTGGTCGGCGTTGGCCATGGAAAAATTGATGATGCGGCCGGACTTCCTGGCCTTCATCGCCGGCGCCAGAGCCTTGCTCATGTAAAACACGGCGTGCAGGTTGTGGGCGAACATCTCGTTCCACCCGGTCGGCGTCTCCTCCAGGATGTTGACCCGGTGGTACGGGCCGGCGCAGTTGATGAGCGCCTCCACCGGGCCGAACTCCCGCTCGACTTTCCCCGCGAAGGCCTCCGCCGCCGCCGGGTCGGACACGTCGCACCGCTCGGCCATCGCGCGCCGGCCGTGCTTCTGGATGAGCGCGGCGGCGTCGGCTGCGGCCGCGTCGGCAGTCCGGTAACAAAACGCGATGTCCCAGCCCGCCTGCGCCAGATCCAGCCCGACCGCACAGCCGATCCCCTTCGCCCCGCCCGTGATCAACGCGACTTTGGCCATCGCATCCTCCTCTGAACCGTCGAACCGTCCTGGCCTTATAGCACTCCCGACAGACGCTGACAATCTTTCCGGCCCTGCATTTTCAATTGACTTTCAGCGCCTGCAAATTGCACCATACCGCTCCATGAGCAACGCCACCAAGCTCCGCAAGCTGATGCAGCGGCCCGGGATCGTCCGGACGGTCGGGGCCCACGACGCGCTCAGCGCCAAGATGATCGAGCAGGCCGGCTTCGACGCGATCTGGGCCTCCGGGTTCGGCATCTCGGCCTCCCTCAAGTGCATCCCCGACGGCAGCTTCCTCACCATGACCGAACAGCTGGACGCGACCCGGAACATGGTCGAGGCCGCGGGCATTCCCGTGATCGCGGACTGCGACACCGGCTTCGGCAACGCGCTGAACGTCATGCGGATGGTCCAGGACTATGAAAAAGCCGGCATCGCCGGCATCTGCATCGAGGACAACGTCTTCCCCAAGCGCTGCTCGTTTTACGCCGGCGCCAGGCGGGACCTGGTCTCCGCGGACGAGCACGCCGGGAAAGTCCGCGCGGCCAAGTCCGCGCAATCCTCGCCCGACTTTCTCGTCATCGCCCGCACCGAGGCGCTGATTGCCGGCTGGGGCCGGGACGAGGCCCTGAAACGCGCCGAGGCCTACGCCGACGCCGGCGCCGATGCCGTGCTCATCCATTCCAAGTCGCCCACGTTCGACGAGTTGCGCGCCGTCTCGCAGCGATGGTCCGGCCGCGTCCCGCTGGTCGTGGTCCCGACCATCTTCGGCGCCGTCACGGCGGAGGAGCTGGAGCGGCACAACTTCAAGATCGTCATCTTCGCCAACCAGGTCATCCGCACCGCCATCAAGGCCATGCGCGACACCCTGGACGTGCTGAAAAAAGAGGGCCGCGCCGAGGCCGTCGGGGACCGGATGGTTGCGCTCCAGGAGGTCTACGATCTGGTCGGCGTGACCCAGATGGAGGAGGACGAGCGCCGGTTCCTCCCGGCGGGCGCCGAGAAGGTCACGGCCATCATCCCCGCCGCCGGATTCGAAAAGCAGCTCCTGCCGCTCACGCAGGACAAGCCCAAGTGCCTGCTGGACATCAAAGGAAAAACGATCCTGGAACGTCAGGTGGCGACCCTCAACGAGGTCAATATCAAGAACATCGCCGTCGTGCGGGGCTACCAGAAAGACAAGATCGCGCTGTCCAACCTGCGGTATTACGATAATGACCGGTACGAGGAGACCGGCGAACTCGCCTCCATTTTCTGCGCCGAGGCCGAACTGACGGGCCGCTGCCTCTTACTCTACTCCGACATCATTTTCGAAACCGGCATCCTGCACAAGCTGCTGAAAAGCACCGCCGACATCACGATCGTGGTGGATCAGGCATGGGTGGACCAGCGCGCGCTGCCGCGCCCGCACGTCAAGCCCGATCTCGTCTTGATGGACGTGCCTCCGCCCGCGGGCTACCGGTTCGTTCCCCTGGACGGACCCGGCCGGCTGGTGAGGATCGGCCAGCATCTGGACCCGAAGCAGGCGCACGGCGAGTTCATCGGCCTGGCCATGTTCTCCGAACGGGGGACCGCGCTGCTGAAATCCACGTATCACGCCCTCTCCTCGCAGCCCGCCGCCCCCTTTCACGAAGCGCCCTCTCTCCAGAAGGCCTCGCTGACCGACATGCTTCAGGAACTGGTCACGCGCGGGCACGACGTCTCCTGCCTCACCATTTATAAAGGATGGATGGAGGTGGACACCTTCGAGGACTACCAGCAAGCCTGGGCGGATTTGAAGAAGTAGGGGTTTACTTCGGGCGCAAGTCGGGGAAGAAGGCGGCTAGCCGCATTGCAAGGCCCATATCGCCCGCGATCTTTAACCGCCCGTTGAGCAACGCCGACACGCCGCTCAGCTTCCCCTCAAGAATCGCGACGCAATCCTCCCCCGCCATTGACAGCGTGACGTTCGGGGACGGGTGAACGCCGTCGCAGACCCGGCAGGACCGGTCGGCGACGTGGAGCTGGTACTGCCCGCCTTCCCCGCCCGACAGATCGAATTGATAGACGGCGCTCACACCATCCGCCGCGTCGGGGCGGAAGCGGGACGGCAGCGCCTCGAAGAACTCACGGATGGGTGGAAGGCTCATTTGACAAGCTTCTTTCTGCTGTGCGAAAAGACAGGCGTGAATGAGAAGTCAGCCTGCCCCAAGTGCGGACAGCCGACCGTTCCGGTGACCCGGGACGGCGCCGTTACCCCCGTCTGCTCGATCTGCGACACGCCCGACCGGGTCTGCACCTGGTGCAAGGTGCCGATGACGAAGCGGCTGGTGGCCGACGGGAAATTCCTGCACTACCTCTGCCCGAAATGCGTGTTCCAGCACACCACGAAATTCGCCGCGACCTAGTTCGTTCTCACTTCATCAGGCGCGTCGCCGCCAGCAGCAGCAGGAGCAGCGCCATCCCGCCGAAAAACGGGACCGCCGAATAGCCCAGCACGCGGCTCAGCAGGCGCCGCCCCGTCCACGCCGGGTAACGCGCCTGCAGCTCCCGATACACGAACTCGTACGCCAGTATCAGCAGGCTCAGCGAGAGGACGAAGGTTCGCATCGTCCTGCCCCAGGTATATTGGCCGCTCAGGATAAAATCCAGCGTGAAGAACCCGCCGATCGCGTTAACGATCGGCACCACGAGGACAAGGAACGCGCCATTCCACCGTCGAGAGCCCGGCGACCCTTGCGCCGCAACCGGCTCGTTCATGAAGCGGGTGCTGGAGGAGGAACCGCTGCTGGAGGTGATGCGGGAGGAGGTGGAGTGCTTGCAGGAGGGATCGGCGGTGCCGGGGCCGCGACAGCAACAGGCACAGGAGTCGGCGGCATGGGCGGGGGCACCGGCATCGTCTGGAAAGACCGCGCACGGCCGGCCTTGCAATCCGCGCAGAACCGGGGGCGATCCTTCAGGAACTTTCCGCCGCTCAGGCAGGCGTAGTGGACGACCTCGTTACACTGGGAGCACCGGGCCCACCCGCCCGTCAGAAAGGTGACGTTCCGGTAGAGGCTCTTCCTGCAGACCGGGCAGGTGGTCGGCTGGATCTCCAACGTCTGGGTCTCGATGCCCTGTTCGATGCGTCGCCATCCCATAGCGCCGCACAGTATAGACAAGCCGGACCGTTCGCGCAAGAACCCCGTTGCTCCGCGTTGACACCCTTCCGGTGCTTTGTTAATCTGCCCCTCGTCATGGATATCAAGTCCTATCTCGAACAAAAACGGCAGGACGTGGACCGGTTCCTTGACTCGGTCATGCCGCCCGAGGACGCGCCGCCGGCGAATCTCCACAAGGCCATGCGCTACAGCCTCTTCGCCGGAGGCAAGCGTGTGCGCCCGATCCTAACGATCGCGGCCTACGAAGCGGTCGGCGGAACCTCCCCCTTCATCCTGCCGCTCGCCTCATCTTTGGAATTGATCCATACCTATTCGCTGATCCACGACGATCTGCCCGCCATGGACAACGACGATTACCGGCGCGGCAAGCTCACCAACCACAAGGTCTTCGGCGAGGCCATGGCCATTCTGGCCGGCGACGCGCTGTTGACGATGGCCTTCGATCTCGTCAGCCGCCCCGACCTGGTGAACGGCCTCGATCCCCGCTCGCAGGTCAGCGTGATCCAGGAACTCGCCGTCGGCTCCGGCAACGTGGGCATGGTTGGAGGACAGGTCGCCGACATCGAGGCTGAAGGCAAGGACATCGACCTGGCCACGCTGGAAGGCGTGCATCGCTGGAAGACCGGCAAGCTCATCCGCGCCTCCGTCCGCATCGGCGGCATCGCCGGCGGCGCCACCGCCGAACAAGTGAAGCGCCTGACCGCCTACGCGGAGGACATCGGCCTCGCGTTCCAGATCGCGGACGACGTGCTGAACGTCACGGGCACGCGGGAGGAGCTTGGAAAGAACGCGAACACCGACGCCTCCCGTGGGAAGAAAACCTACCCGACGTTCTTCGGCGTGGACGGCGCCCGCAAGCTGGCCGACGAACGCGTCGCCTCGGCCATCGCGCATCTCACAGATTTCGGCCCCAAGGCCGAGCCCCTCCGCGAACTGGCCCGCTACATCACCGCCAGAAAGAATTAAGCTATCACATGAGAGCCTTGGTGACGGGGTCCACGGGGTTCATCGGCGCCGCCGTGGCGCGGTGCCTGCTGGAGCGCGGCGTGGACGTCCGTGTGCTCGTCCGGCGCGACAGCGACCTCGGCAATCTCCAGGGGCTGAAAGTCGAACAGGCGTACGGCGACCTGCGCGACCCCGCGTCCCTACGGCAGGCCATGACGGGCTGCCGGCAGCTCTATCACGTCGCGGCGCACTATGCCCTGTGGGCGCCCGATCCGCAGATTTTCTACGACATCAACGTCACCGGCACGCGCAATCTGATGGAGACGGCACGCGACGTCGGCGTCGAGCGGATCGTCTATACCAGCACTATCGGCGCGATCGGCCTCCCGCACGGTGGCGGGCTTGGCACCGAGGAAACGCCGGTCTCGCTCGAGCAGATGTCCGGCCACTACAAACGCTCGAAGTTCCTGGCCGAACAGGAAGTGAGCAAGCTGGCCCGCGCAGGCCTGCCGGTCGTGATCGTCAATCCCAGCGCGCCGGTCGGCGCCCGCGACATCAAGCCCACGCCCACCGGGCAGGTCATCGTGGATTTCATGAAGGGCCGGATGCCGGCCTACATCGAAACCGGCATGAACCTGATCGACGTGGACGACGTCGCCGTGGGACACCTGCACGCCATGGAGAAGGGCCGGATCGGGGAACGCTACATCCTCGGCAACCGGAACCTGATGCTCCGTGAGGTCTTCGCGCTGCTGAGCCAGTTGACCGGCGTGCCCGCCCCCACGATCAAGCTGCCGCGGCTGGCGATCCTGCCGCTGGCCTACGCGAATCAATGGCTGTCCGATTACGTCACGCACCGACCGCCGCGGATTCCGCTCGAAGGGGTGAAGATGGCCAGGTACGTCATGCACTACGACTGCTCCAAGGCCATCCGCGAGCTGGCGCTCCCGCAGACGCCCGTGGAGGTCGCACTCGAAAAAGCGGTGTGCTGGTTCAGAGATCACAAGTATGCGTAATACCCATAAGGCGCAAGACAGATGAGCCCCAACTGCGGCCGTCAGCGAGCGCATCTCTACCGAAGTGTGTGCGTTCAACGCACATCTAATGGCAGGATGCGCGGGCTGCCGGGAGCACGGGGCTCGTCTGTTTTGCGCTGACGCCGCGATGGAAATCCTGACCCTCCTCGGTAAGACCCTCCTGCTCCGGCCGTACGTCTTTCTCTTCCTGGCCATTGCGCTGGCAACCTCCACATGGCTCATGGGAAAACAGCGCACGGCGATTTTCTTCCTCCTCACCTGGGTGACCGCGTTCGTCTGCGAGTTCTCCTCCACACGCACCGGCGTGCCGTTCGGCTGGTACTTCTACAACGGCTCGACCGTCGGCCAGGAACTATACCTCAGCAACGTCCCGTTCATGGACTCGCTGTCGTTTTCGTTTCTGCTGTTCACCAGCTATTGCCTGGCCCTGACCTTCCTGCTGCCGGCGCAAGGACGGGGCTTGAAGATGGTGATGCGCGCCGATCGCGCCCTCCGCATATCGTTCCCCGTCCTTGGTCTCACCGTCATGTTTTTCGTGCTCCTGGACGTGGTCATCGATCCCGTCGCACTCCGCGGGGACCAATGGTTCCTCGGCAAGATCTACTACTACCCATATCCCGGGGTGCATTTCGGCATCCCCATCGCCAATTACGTGGGCTGGACCGTGGTGGGGCTGGTGGCCTTCGGCCTGTATCAACGGCTCGACCGCCGCCTCCCCGACCACGGAAACGACGAGAATGTCGCTCGCAGCCTGCTCTTCGGATGCGCCCTCTACTACGGCATCCTGGCATTCAACCTGGCGGTCACCTTCTGGATCGGCGAGCCGCTGATCGGCGTCACCGGCATCCTGATGTACCTGCCGATCACCGCCTTCCTGTTGCTGAAACTGGCCGGCCGCCTGCCCGGGCCGACGTCCTAGCCATCACATGCGCTCATCTGTATAATGGGGTTGCCCGACTTGTGAGGTGCCCATGATCCGCAAACTCCTCATCGCCGCAGTGTTGCTCCCGGCCGTCTGGTTCGGCACGGCGGCCATGCACTTCCCGCCGATCTTCCAGAAGATGTTCCTCGCCTACGTCCTGCTGGGACTGACGGTCTTTCTGCTGCTGGACGCGCCGCCCTTCCCCACCCTCACCGGCTGGAAGGCCCTGGCGGTGTTGATCGGTTTCTACGCGGTCATCTCGGCCGTCTACATCGGAGGCGCATCATTCCTCCTGCCTCAGTACGACCCGACCGTCGAGATGGGCAAGATCGAAAAGATCCTCAAGTCGAAGCTGGAAACGCCGGACGCGCGCCGGGCCAAGCTGGAAGAGATGATCAAGAAATCCGAGGAGTTGCAGGCCAAGACCGGCATCTTATTGGCCGCACTGGAGAAACTCGCGCCATCAGCGCCGACCGGCGGGCCGGCCGGCGGCGTGCAGACGGTGTCCACCGGTAGCGGCGACATCATCGCGCGCGGCATGGAAGTCTATGAGCTCCACGAGTGCTACAACTGCCACAAGATCGGCGGCAAGGGCTCGGTGAAGAAGCGCGGGCCGATCCTGGACAACATCGGAAATTTGCTCACGCAGGACGACGTTAAGAAAAAGGTCTTCGACCCGACCTACCTGTACGCCGACGGCTTCGAGAAGGAGCACAAGAAGGGGCTGATGCCGGACAAGTACAAGGAACTCATGTCCGACGAAGAGATCACCGCGCTGGCGGCCTACCTGTCCACGCTGAAGAACCCGGCCGTCGAAACGCCGAAGCCGATCTTCGTCAAGACCAAGGTGGAGCATGGCTTTATCGTGTACGGGTACGTGCGCGACAAGGCGGGAAAACCTGTCCCAGACCTGCCGGTCCTGGCCAAGCCGTTGAAGGAAGGCCGCGAGGGCCACGACGGGAAGACCAACAAGGAAGGCTATTACGAGATATTCCTCCACATCCACAACGAGGACTCCGGCACCAAAATCGTCGTCTCCGCCAAGGACGCGAAGAAGGAGATCACCGCCACCTACAACCCCGAGGACAAGGTCACCAAGCGCCAGGCCGCCGTGGACCTCGTGTTGTGAACCGTTGCATTCTCTTTAACCGGTCCGTATAATCCGCTCCCATGTCGGCCTCGTCGCCTTTGATTTTCCAGAAGAACACCCTGATCGAGAAGCATCAGCTCGAGGGCAACGACCCGCCAGGCCGCTCTTTCAGCCGCATGGCCATGATCACCCGCACCGCGACCGGCTATACCGCCAAGGTCCAGTATGAGTCCGTGACGGCCGAAACCCCGTCCCTGCCGACCGTCGCCGAAGCCCTCCGGCACCTGGCCGGCCAGCTCCAGAAGATGGGATTCACGCGCCTGCGGACGAGGCTGAATTTTCGCGGCAAGAAGTACTACGCGGAAAAAGAAGCCTGGGTGGACTACCCCGATCCGACCTGACAGGTTGTCAAAAAATCTCTCTTCTTGTCATTGCGAGGAGTAGCTTTTTCGACGAAGCAATCTCCGACCGATTGCATTGCTGAACAACGAGATTGCTTCGCTTCGCTCGCAATGACGGAACGTCTGGTTTTTCCTCGCGCTTCTAGATACCTACGACAGTTCGAAAAATCATGTCGTGGATGGCCGGGCGGAAGGCCCGGATCTTGTCGTTCTTGCGCGTCGGATGGAC
>JAVHQA010000143.1:4290-12810 GCA_036170875.1 Nitrospirales bacterium | reverse complement strand
ATCGGCGTGGGATCGCTGGGGCAGCACCATGCCCGGGTCTACGCCGAGCTTGCGGGGGCCCGCCTGGTCGGCGTGGCGGACGCGGACGAGGCGCGAGGCGCCGTGGTTGCCGCCCGGCACAGCTGCCGCGCGACGGCGGATTACCGCGCGCTCATCGGCGAGGTGGACGCCGTCAGCGTGGCGGTGCCGACGCTCCTGCATCACGAGATCGCGAAAGCCTGCATGGAGGCCGGCCTCCATGTTCTGGCGGAGAAGCCGCTGGCGGCGACGGTGGAGCAGGCGCGCGATCTGGCGGCCGTCGCGGCGCGCCGTGGCGTGACGCTGCAAGTGGGGCACATCGAGCGCTTCAACTCGGCGTTTCGCGCGACGCGGGGCGCGATCAAGGCGCCCACGCTGATCGAATGCCGGCGCTGGGCGCCCTTTACGCCACGGGGAGCGGATGTGGATGTGGTGCTGGACTTGATGATTCACGACCTGGATCTCGTCCTGGGGATGGTCGGCGCGCCGGTGCGGGACGTGCAGGCAAGCGGCGTGTCGATGCTGTCGTCCGCGGCGGATGTCGCCCAGGCGCGGGTTGCGTTCGGCAACGGCTGTGTCGCGACGTTCAGCGCGAGTCGCGTCGCCGAGTCCAAAACCCGCGAGCTCCGGATCTATGAGCCCGGGGGATTTGTGGTGATCGATCTGGCCGGGCAGACGGCCGTCGTGGGACGCCGGGCCATGGGCGCGTCGGGGAGCCATGAACTCCTGACGGAGCAGGTCCGGGGAGACGGGCGCGAACCGCTCACGCTCGAACTGGAGGCCTTTCTCGATTCGGTTCGCACCGGCGCCCCGCCGCTGGTCTCGGGGAAGGAGGGCACGGCCGCGCTGGAACTCGCCGGCGCGATCATGGCCGAGATTGCCCGTCACGGACGGAGGGAGTCAGCCGGACTGGGGGAATCAGATGGGTCGGCGGGTTCTCATCATCACGGGTGAAGCGTCCGGCGATCTGCACGGCGCCCATCTCGCCGCGGCCCTGAAGGCGCAGGCCCCGGACCTGGTCCTGCTCGGCGTGGGCGGGCCCCGCATGCGTGCCGCGGGAGTGGAACTGGTCCAGGACATCGGCTCGGTGGACGTGATCGGGCTTGTCGGGCCTGCCGCCGCCCGCACCATGGTCAAAAGGATATTCACCTTGAGAAAGATTCTGCGGCGCGAGCCCCTCGACCTCGTCGTCCTGATCGACAACCCCGGCCTCAACTTCCACTTCGCCCGCATCGCCAGGCGGGCCGGGCTTCGCGTCCTGTACTACATCGCGCCGCAGCTCTGGGCGTGGCGGCCGCAGCGCATGAAGTGGATGCAGCGGCGGGTGGATCATGTCATGGTGATTCTGCCGTTCGAGGAGGCGCTCTATCGCCGCGCCGGCGTGCCCTGCACCTTCGTGGGCCACCCGCTCTTGGACGACGTGGCGCCATCCTACGACCGGGACCGCCTCCGCGCCGCCTACGGATTGCCTCGCGACGCCTGCGTGATCGGCCTGCTGCCGGGCAGCCGGGCCGGGGAAGTGCAGGGTCTGCTGCCGGTCTTTCTGGACGCCGCGCGGCTGCTCCAGCGGGAGCGGCCGCTGCGCCTGATCCTGGCCGTTGCCGACACGGTGGACCAGGAGGCCGTCAAGCGGGCGTGTGATGAGGCCGGCCTCGACGTGCGCCTGGTATCGCGGGACCCCGACGGGGTCATGGCGGCGTCGGATCTGCTCTTCATCGCGTCCGGCACCGCGACGCTTCAGGCCGCGATTATCGGGACGCCCATGGTGATTGCGTACAAGATGCCCTGGTTCACCTACCTGCTCGCGCAGCTACTGGTCAGGGTGGAGAGCATCGGGCTGGCCAACATCGTGGCCGGCAAGCCGTTCATCCCCGAGCTGATCCAGCACCGGGTGACCCCGCAGAACCTGGCCGGTGAAGCGCGCCGGATCCTTGACGATGCGGCGTATCGGGACGGCATGCGCGCGGAGATGGCGCGTGTCAGGACGCTGCTCGGGGCGCCGGGCGCGTCCGCGCGCGCGGCCGCCGTGGTGCTCGATCAGTTGCGCCTGGCAGAGGCGGCACGCTGATGCGGCTGTATCTGCGTCTGCTCGAATACATCCGGCCGTACTGGGGCCGCCTCGTCATCGCGGCCGTCTGTTCCGGGGCGGTGGCCGCCCTGACCGGGGGCTATGCCTGGCTGGTGCGGCCGGCCCTCGACGAGATCTTCATCAACAAAAACGAGACCTGGCTCTACTTGCTGCCGGTGGTTCTGATGGCCGTGTCTGTACTGAAGGGTATCTGCGGCTACGGCCAGTCCTATCTGATGATTTTCGTCGGCAGCCGCGTCGTCACCGACATCCGCCAGCAGCTCTTCGGCCACCTCATGCGTCTCCCGATCGGCTTTCATCTCAAGAATCCGTCCAGCCGGATGCTGTCGCGCGTGATCAATGACGTGAACTGGATCCAGAATGCCGTGTCCGGCGTGCTGAAGGACCTCTTCCAGCAGAGCCTGACGTTCCTGGTCCTGCTGGGCGTGATCCTGTATCAGAACTGGCGGCTGGCGCTCTTTTCGATCCTCGTCATTCCGCTGTCCGCGTACCCGATGGTCCGATTCGGGAATCAGCTCCGGAAGATCGCCACGACCGGCCAGGAGCGGACGGCCGACATGTCCACGGCTCTGCAGGAGACGCTGACCGGCGTCCGTATCGTCAAGGGGTTCACGCGCGAGGACGCCGAAGGCCGGCGGTTCGCCGGGTTCAACGAGGCCTACTTCCGCACCAACATGAAGTCCACGCAGGTGTCCGCGATCACGTCGCCGGTGCTCGAGGTGGTCGGCATCGTCGGCGTCGCGGGCATCATCTGGTATGGCGGCTCGCAAGTCATTCAAGGGGCGATGACGCCGGGGACGTTTTTCTCATTCCTCACCGCGGTGTTCCTCATGTACACCCCGATCAAGCGGCTGGCCTCCGCCAACAACACGATCCAGCAGGCCCTGGCGGCCGCCGATCGGGTCTTTACCGTGCTGGATGTGCCGACCGAAGCCGCGCGGGACACCGGCACGCGTGGTCTGGACGGCGTCCGGTCTGCGATCGCACTGCATGGGGTCTCCTTCCGCTACGAGGGGGTCGAGGCCTGGGCGCTCACGGACATTTCGCTGACGGTCAGGCCCGGTGAAGTGCTGGCCCTCGTCGGCAGCAGCGGGGCGGGCAAGACTACGCTCGTCAACCTGATTCCCCGGTTCCATGATCCGACGGCGGGGGCCATCCTGATCGATGGGGTGGACCTTCGTGAGATCCGGTTGGCGGCCCTGCGCCGGCAGATCGGCATTGTCTCGCAGGAAACCCTGCTGTTCGACGACACGGTGGGCAACAACATCGCCTACGGCAAGGACGAGGCCACGGAGGCGGCCATTACGGATGCGGCCCGGGCGGCGTTCGCGCACGACTTCATCATGAAGCTGCCGAACGGCTATGACACCCTCATCGGCGAAAACGGGGTCCGGTTGTCAGGCGGCGAGCGGCAACGATTGGCCATTGCGCGGGCCCTGCTGCGCAATCCCCCGATCCTCATCCTCGACGAGGCGACGTCCTCTCTGGACACGGAATCGGAGCGCATGGTGCAGATGGCCCTGGCCAATCTGATGAAGGGCCGGACGACGTTCGTGATCGCGCACCGCCTCTCCACGGTCCAGCGGGCGGACCGCATCGCGGTGCTGGCCGGCGGCCGTCTTGTCGAAGTCGGCCGGCATGAAGAGCTCCTGGCGAAGGTGGGCGTGTACCATCGGCTGCATCAGATGCAGTTCCAGGACCACGGCAGCGAGGGCGCGCCCGTATGACGCTGATGAACCGATTGAAGCTGTGGCTGATTCCGCCGATCGGCTATGCGGTGATTCGAGCACTGGGTCGGACGTTGCGAATCCGCACGTTGCACGCCGATCGCGTCAATGCCTTCCGGCAGGCCGGCCGTCCCGTCATTCTCGCCTTCTGGCATGGCCGCCAGCTCATGCTGCCTCTGGGGTACGGCGGGTCCCGCCTGTACATTCTGGTCAGCGAGCATCGCGACGGCGAGTTGATCCATCGCATCGTGCGACGGTTCGGCTTCGATACCGTTCGCGGTTCGACCACGCGCGGGGGCGTGCGGGCGCTTCGTCAAATGGTACGGCTGGGACGCTCCGGCGCCGGCCTGGCGGTCACTCCGGATGGCCCGCGAGGACCCCGGTGCGTCGCGCAGGCCGGCGTGGTGCAGCTGGCGAAGCTGACGGGTCTGCCGATCCTGCCCTACACCTTCGCCGCCTCAAAAAAAAACTCTTCGGGAGCTGGGACCGGTTCGAGGTCCCGCTGCCGTTCAGCCGGGCCTGCTTTGCATGGGGCGAGCCCATCTGGGTACCGTCCGACGCGGACCGCGCGCAGCTTGAGACGAAGCGGACGGCAGTGGAGGCGGCGCTCAACAAGCTCGGCGATGAGGCGGATCGCGCCGTAAACGGCCCAGGGTAGGGGCGAGGCGGTGCCTCGCCCTTTGTCTCGGGCGACCCGCCGGGTCGCCCCTACGAGCCACGTCATGTTTGTCGTATACAATATTCTCCTTCTCCTGGCGTCGCCGTTCATCCTCGCGCTGCTCCTGGCCAAGAAGCGATGTCGTCCGGGGCTGCGGCAGCGCCTGGGGTGGCTGCCCCAGGGCCCGGCCGCGGAGTGGGGCGATGGCCGGACGATCTGGCTGCATGCCGTGTCGATGGGCGAGGCGACGGCGGCCGTTCCGCTCGTGCAGCAGTTGAAGGCGCGCTATCCGGATTTCCGGATCGTGGTGTCGACCGTGACCGAAACGGGCCGAGAGACGGTCCTGCGCCGGCTGAGCGGGCAGGCGCAGCATCTGTACTTTCCGCTGGATTATCCCTGGGCGGTCCGATCGGTGCTGGATGCGGTGCGCCCCCGCCTGATCATCATCGTCGAAACGGAACTCTGGCCGAACTTCCTGCGCGAGGCGGCGGCGCGCGGTATTCCGGTGATCCTCGCGAACGGCCGTCTCGCGACGGATTCCTTCGCAGGCTATCTCCGGCTCCGTTTCTTCTTCCGCCATGTCCTGGCGGCGTTCACCCTCTGCTCCATGCAGACCGATCGTGATGTGGAGCGGATCATTCAACTGGGTGTGGCCCCGGAGCGTGTCGTGCGGACCGGCAATCTCAAGTACGATCAGGCGCCGCAGGCGACGCCCGGGCGGATTTCCAAGGGCGACCTGGGCGTGGCGGAGGGCGAAGAGTTGTTCGTCGCGGGCAGCACGCATCCGGGCGAGGAAGAGGCGGCGCTGGACTGCTACCGCCGCCTGCTCGATGTCGCGCCCAGGCTGGTGCTGGTGCTCGCGCCCCGGCATATCGAGCGGGCGGATGCCGTGTGCGCGGCGGCGCGCCTGCGCGGGTTCGACGTGCTCCGGCGCACGCGCCTGTCCCCCTCGTCCGGCCCGCGCGTGATCGTCCTGGATACGCGCGGCGAGCTGGCGTCCCTGTATCGGGAGGCGACGCTGGTCTTTGTGGGGGGCAGCCTGGTCGACGTGGGGGGACACAGTCCCCTGGAGCCGGCGGCCTGGGGCAAGGCTGTTGTCTTTGGCCCGCATATGGACCACTTTGCCGAAGCGGCGGAGCAGTTCATCAGCCAGGGAGCCGGAATTCAAGTGCGCGACGCCGGCGAGATGGCCGATGCCATGACGGCCCTGCTGAAAGACCGGGCGAAACTGGAAGCGAGAGGGAAGGCCGCCTATCAGCTCGTGCTGGAGAATCAGGGCGCGGTGGCGCGGACAGTGGCCTTGATCGCGCGGGTTTTGGGATAGGGGCGTGGAGCGCGTGCTTTCGATAGACGACTCGTCTCCCCTGGGATGGGCGCTCGCTCCGTTGATCCCGCTGGCGTCCCTGTACGGGCTGGCGATGAAGGCCCGCTCGGCGCTGTACGCGCGCGGGCTGTTGACGCAACATACCTTGCCCTGCCGGGTCATCAGTATCGGCAACCTGACGGTGGGAGGAACGGGCAAGACTCCGGTCGTCATCGCCCTGGCCTTGGCGCTTCGTGACCGTGGGCGCCGGGTTGGGGTCGTCAGCCGGGGATACAAGCGATCCAGCGCCGGCGAGATCGTGGAGGTCTCCGACGGGCAAACAGTGCGGGGCAATCCGAATGAGACGGGCGACGAGCCATTACTGATCGCGCAGCGGTGTCCCGGCGTGCTTGTAGCGGTGGGAGCCGATCGGCCCTCGGTGGGGCGGCATCTGATCGGCCGCCACCACATTGACACGCTGATCATGGACGACGGCTATCAGCACATGGCCCTACGCCGCGAGACGAATATCCTGATCCTGGACGCGGGCGCCCCGTTCGGCAACGGCCATCTGCTTCCACGGGGGCGCCTTCGCGAGCCGCTCTCGGCCATGGCGCGGGCCACGGCAGTGCTCGTGACGCGCGCGTCGCAGGCCGCCCGGCTGGATAAACTCAAGGCTGCGGTCCGCGCGGTGGCCCCAACGGTGCCGATCTGGGTGACGGACTTTGCGCCGGGCGCGGTCGTGCAGGTCGGCGGTTCGTCTACGCTGGAGCCGTCCGCGCTGAAGGGTGAGCGGGTGCTGGCGGTGAGCGGGATCGGAAACCCGGCGTCGTTTCGAAAGCTGCTGGAGGCGGCGGGCGCGGTGGTCGCCGATTATTGCGTCTTTCCCGACCATCACGCATACTCTCGTGAGGACGTGCAGAAGGTGCGGCAGGCCGCAGAGCGAGCGGGCGCGGCGCGGATCGTGACGACGGAGAAGGACGCGGTGAAACTGGCGGGGCTTGTCTCTTCACCCTCGCCCGGGGAACCCGTTGCTCTTCACCATGCAATGGGTCATGGAGAGGGCAGGGTGAGGGGGGGCTTCTGGGCAGTCAGAATTGATCTCGTATGGATCGAGGGGCGGGAGGAATGGGAACGGATAGTGGTGAATGCGTGAGGCGCAAAGATTATTTTGATGATGAGGAGTAAGCCATCTGGACTGCATGACGATCCTGGGCGAGTTCGGCAATGCGAACGCGAGGTAAAACGATGAGTACTCCCAAAGAAGAAGTCCGCAAGATGCTGGATCGTCTCCCTGACGATTCGTCGTTTGAGGACATCCAGTACCACATCTATGTTCGGGAAAAAATCGAGCGAGGCTTGAAAGACGTTGCTGAGGGTCGGGTTCTGAGCCAGGAGGAGGTCGAGCGAAGGATGTCGAAGTGGCTTGGGAAGTAATGTTGACGAATGGGATATGCCCGATGGATGCGCGGCGTGTAGCAGGGATGAGAGGGACGGCCAGGAGTAATCAATGAAGCTCGGCAGTTTGGTGGATATCCTGCGAGGTTAAACTATGGAAATCTTTCCCGGTATCTCGATGGACCCCGGCATCAGGTTCGGCAAGCCTTGCCTTGCCGGGACGAGGATTGATGTGGCCACGGTTGTTGGTGCTCTAGCCGCAGGAGAGAGTTTTGAAGCCGTGCAGGAGGCCTATCAGATCACGCACGAGCAGGCTCTGGCCGCGCTTCGCTACGCGGCTCATGTTGCCGCTCATCTGCCACCTGCAGTTGAGCAGGCTTCTTGAAGATCCTGCTGGATGAGAATTTCCCGCTCCCGCTCTACCATCGGCTTCGCGCTGAGGGATATGATGTGGAGCACGTAATCGTTCTTGGACAACGTGGCACTCGGGATTCGGAGCTTCGGAAGCGTATAGAAACAGAGCGGATTGTATTTCTCACGCAGGACACTGAATTTGAGGACATGCCGGTTGGTTATCGTGGCGTCATTATCATTTCACGTGTGAGGCAGAGCCTTCCGATTCAGCAACGAGTCCAGATGTGGTTCAATTCGATCCAAGATTTTATGACGCGCAGGCCATCCGGAAAGCTCTTCGATCTCTACGAGACAGGCGAAATCGTTCCATGGGAAATACGCGACTATAAGTAGGGACGAATGGACGCGCGTCGTATTGCAAGGCTGACCAGGCCGGGAGCGGTCAAGCGCATCCTGGTCCGGGGGACGAACTGGATCGGCGACGCGGTGCTGACGACGCCGGCGCTCGCGGCCCTGCGCGCGCGCTTTCCGCAGGCGAGGATCGCCCTGCTGGTGAAGCCGGCGGTTGCCGAGCTCTTGCAGTGCCATCCGGCCATTGACGACATCGTGCTGTACCGCGATCCGGGGCCGCATGCGGGCCTCGGCGGCAAGCTGTCCCTGGCGATCCAACTGAACCGCGGGCGCTACGATCTGGCGATTCTTCTGCAGAACGCGTTCGAAGCCGCGGCCGTCACGGCGCTGGCCGGCATTCCCAACCGCTATGGCTATGCCACCGATGGACGGTCGTTCCTGCTGACCCACCGAGTCCCATTAACCCCGAAGGTCCGGCGCAAGCACCAGGTCGAGTACTATCTGGAGCTGCTCAAGCCGTTGGGCATACCGGTCGAGCCGTCGGCGCCGCCGCGCTGGACGCCGCCGGGAGAGGATGCGGCGGCAAGCGCGCTGCTCCCCGCGTTTGGCGTCAAGCCCGCTC
>JAVHQA010000143.1:1533-4280 GCA_036170875.1 Nitrospirales bacterium | reverse complement strand
GGCGAACCGCTATACCGCCGGCACCACCAACGCCTGGGGCACGGCCGACACCGGCGGCCCGTGGACGCTGAGCGCCGCGACCACGTCCGATCCACAGAGCGTCACGTCGCCGCCGTACTCGGCGGGCGGGGCGCCGGCGGCCACGATCGACAGCGCCCCGGCGGCGCCGACGCTCTGGACGACGCCGGGAGAGGATGCGGCGGCAAGCGAGCTGCTCCACGCTTTTGGCGTCAAGCCCGATCAAGTCGTGATCGGGCTGAATCCAGGCTCCGTGTACGGCTCAGCCAAACGCTGGCTCCCGGAACGCTTCGCCCAGGTGGCGGATCGCCTGGCGGCCGAGCGCGAGGCCTGCGTGCTGATCTTCGGCGGCAAAGGGGAGGAGGCGTTGGGTACTGCCATCGCGGGGATGATGACGGCGCCCACCATCGTGTACTCGGGACGAACGACGGTGCGCCAGTTGATGGCTCTAATCAAACGGTGCCGGCTGTTCATCACCAACGACACGGGCCCTATGCACGTCGCGGCGGCGTTCGGCGTGCCGCTGGTGGCGATTTTCGGTCCGACCAACCCGGTCACCACGTCGCCATACGGGCCCGGCCACGAGCTGGTTCGGCACCCCGTGGAGTGCTCGCCCTGCCTGTTACGGGAATGCCCCATCGACCACCGTTGCATGCAGGGGCTCGGCGTGGACGCCGTCCATGCGGCGGCCGCAAAGCAGTTAGCTGGTTTGTCTCGTGCATCTGGTTTATCTGGTTCGCACCAAACAAACCCTCTTCACGTGGGCGTGGTCTATCTGGATCGCGACGGGACGCTCAATTTTGATCCCGGTTATCTCAATGAGCCGGATCAGCTCCGCCTCCTGCCCGGCGTTGGCCAGGCCGTGGCGCGCCTGAACCGGGCCGGCTTCAAGACGATCGTACTGTCCAACCAGTCGGGCCTGGCGCGCGGCCTCATCACGCTGGAGCAACTGGACGCGATTCACCAACGGCTGCGCGAACTGCTGGCCGAAGACGGCGCGCGCTTGGACGGGATCTTCATCTGTCCGCACCATCCCGAGGACGCCTGCTCCTGCCGCAAGCCCGCGCCCGGCCTGGTCATGCGCGCGCGGCAGGAATTGGGCCTGGCGTCGGACCATACAGTCGTGATCGGAGACAAGGCCAGCGATGTCGGGCTGGCCCGGAACATCGGCGCGACGGCCGTCTTCGTCTCGAGCGGGCACCATCCGGAAGAGGAGCAGGCGCGCATGGCTGACCAGGGCCTCGCCCCCGACTTCATGGCCCGCGATCTGGCCGGGGCGGTGAAGTGGATACTGGAAAAAGAGAATGTTCTCGTCCCGGAGTGATGTTCGGCGTCTCTTGATCGTCAAGCCCAGCTCACTGGGCGATGTCGTGCATGCGCTGCCGACGCTTGCGGCCCTGAGGCGGCGGTTCCCGTCGGCGACAGTTTCCTGGCTGGTGAAGCGGGAGTGGGCGGCGGTGCTGGAGGGCAATCCTGATCTTGACGAAGTGCTGGCCGTGGACCTGTCGGTGCAGGGCTGGCCGGCGGCGATCCGCGCGGCTCGCGAGGGCCGCTTCGATCTGGTAGTGGACCTGCAGGGCCTTCTGCGAAGCGCGGTGCTGGGGTGGGCGTCGGGGAGCGCGGCCCGTGTCGGGTTTGCGAACGGCCGGGAAGGGAGTCCCTGGTTCTATACCCATCGCGTGCCCGTGCCCGATGCGTCCATGCACGCAGTGGATCGTTACCTGCTAATGGCGCGGTTCCTGGGGGCTGAGCCGGAGAAGCCGGGCCCGTCGGCGTTTTGTCTCCCGCGCGATCCCGCGGCCGAAGCGCGGGTCGAGGCGCTGCTCGCGGCTGCGGGTGTCGGGGCAGGCACGATGCTGGTGGCGCTGAATCCCTCGGCGCGGTGGATGACGAAACGGTGGCCGGCCGAGTCGTTTGCGGCCGTGGGGGATTGGCTCCAGCGGCACGGAGGCGCTCGCGTGGCGGTCGTGGGCAGCGGGAAAGAACGCGCGTCCGGCGACGAGGTGATCCGGTGTATGCAGACAGCGCCGCTCGATCTGGTGGGAAAGACCACGATGAAGGAGTTGATCGCCTTGCTGAGGCGGCTGCGCGTCTTTGTCACGAACGACTCGGGTCCCATGCACCTGGCCGCGGCCGTCGGCACGCCGGTCATCGCCCCGTTCGGGCCGACCGATCCGGCCAGGACCGGGCCTTACGGCGCCGGCCATGCCGTGTTGCGCAGTGGGGTGCCCTGCAGCCCCTGCTTCAGCCGGCGCTGCGCGAACGCGGTGGACATGGAGTGTCTGACCTCCATACATCCGCAACAGGTGATTGAATTGGTAACGACACTATTGAAAGGGGAAAAGCGATGCCAATCGACAAGGAACTGCTAGCAATCCTGGCCTGTCCCAAGTGCAAGGGCGACATCAAGCTGACCGAGAAGGGCGATGGGCTTACCTGCCAGGCGTGCAAGCTGATGTATCCGATCAAGGACGACATCCCGGTCATGCTGATCGACGAGGCCGTCAAGCTCGCGTGAAGATCCTGCTCGTCAGGCCGGACGGCATTGGGGATGAGATCCTGTCGCTCCCCGTGGCGACGGAATTGCGCCGCGCGATGCCGGGCGCGCGCCTGAGTTTTTTGTCGAGCGTTTACGCCGCGCCGGTGCTGGCCCACCATCCGGACCTCGATGCCGTGCTGACCGTGACGGGGCAGGAGACGCTGGGCGAGCTCGTCAGGATTTTTCGGCG
>JAVHQA010000143.1:0-1433 GCA_036170875.1 Nitrospirales bacterium | reverse complement strand
GCGGCGGAGCGGGACAAGTTCCGGACTGAGACGCAGGTCTCCGAGTGGCCGGCCGGCGTGAGAGATATGATGGGAAATTTGACGCTTCGGCAATTGATGGCGGTGATCGCCGACAGTCACGTGGTCGTGTCATTGGCCACCGGGCCCATGCACCTCGCCGCGGCGCTCGAGATTCCGACGGTGAGCATTTTCGATCCACGGCGGAACAATTCGCCGACCCGCTGGCAGCCGCTTGGCACGGGGGTCGTGCTCCGGCCCGAGGTTCCCACCTGCGAGAAGTGCGTGTACGAGGCCTGTCCCTACTGGGACTGCCTGGACCGCATCACGGTCGAGGCCGTGGATGAGCGGGTCACTCAGGTGCTGGCGCGCGCCCTGCCCATGCAGGTCGCCGATGTCTAAGCTCTCGGCCTACGTGCTCACGTTCAACGAGGAGGGGAAGATCCGGGATGCCCTTGAAAGCCTGAAATGGGCTGATGAGATCGTGGTGCTGGACTCCCATAGCACCGACCGGACCGAGCAGATCTGCCGCGAGTACACGGACAAGATCTACCAGTGCGATTTTGCGGGATTCGGCAAGCTTCGCAACCGCGCGCTGGAACTGGTGACGCACGACTGGGTGTTGAGCATTGATTCCGACGAGCGCGTGACGGACGAACTGCGGGAGGAGATTCAGGCCGAACTCGCGCGCTGCCCGCGGGCCGATGCGTTTTTCGTCCCCCGTAAAAACCTGTTTCTGGGCCGGTGTATCCGCCACTGCGGATGGTATCCGGACTACCGCCAGCCGCAGTTCTTCAACAGGCACAAATTTCGCTATCGCGACGATCTTGTCCATGAGGGCTTCGACGCGACGGGGACGGTGGATTACCTCCACGGCCACGCCTTGCAGTATCCGTTCCTCGATCTGGGTGAGTATCTCCGGAAGATGAGCCGGTACTCCTCGCTCATGGCGGAACAGATGGCGACGCGCGGGCGGCGGTTCCACGCGCATCAACTGGTGACCCACCCGGTCTTCACCTTTTTCAAAATGTACGGGCTGCGGCAGGGGTTTCGCGACGGGATGCCGGGCTTGATCCTCTCGCTGCTCTACGCCTACTATACGTTCGTGAAGTACGCCAAGCTGTGGGAAGTCACCCTCACCCCAACCCTCTCCCCTGGAGGGAGAGGGAAGGGAGAGGGGGGTATGAAGGGAGGACGGCAATTATGAAGGGCGTGATTCTCGCGGGCGGACTCGGCACGCGGCTGCACCCGCTGACCAAGGTGACGAACAAGCACCTGTTGCCGGTCTACGACAAGCCCATGATCTACTACCCGATCCAGGCGCTGGTGAACGCGGGCATCCGCGATATCCTGCTGGTGACGGGCGGCAACAGCGCGGGGGATTTTCTCAGGCTGCTCGGCAACGGAAAGGAATTCGGCTTGCAGCACCTGAACTA
>JAVHQA010000142.1:36144-40666 GCA_036170875.1 Nitrospirales bacterium | reverse complement strand
AGGCACCGCTCGGAAGCGGAGCCAGTCCCCGCGCCGGGAGCCAGTCCCCTCTGCGGTCTTAATTATTCGTCGGCCGGATGATGGCGGTGACTTCGTTGGCCAGGAGGATGGTCAGCGTATAGGGCGTGGCCTGGTCGCCGTGCGCGATCGCGTACAGGGAGAGGAGCTGGGGCGTCGGCTCCGGCGGAAATGACAACAGCGCGGCGAATTCGATTCCCGGCGGGGCGACGCGCGCGTTCGCCAGGCGGAGCCGGAGCGCCATCAGCACGTCGCGCACGCGGGCCTCGCGCTGATCCTCTGGAATGGCATCGGACGCCGTAATGCCCAGCATCCACAGCGGCTTGCTGATGGAGATGGGCACCGGCAGGCCCATGCTGTGGGCGATGGGCGTCACGTCAATCAGGAAACCGGCCTGGATGGCCTGCTCCCGCGTGAGGATCGAAGCCGCCTCGTCCGATTCAGTCTCTGTCTGTTGTGGATCAAGCACCGCGTGAGGGTCGCTGTGGCCCGCCGCCGGTTCCTGCTCTGGAAGGGCAGGCGCGCCCAGCGCGCCGCGGATACCGTCATAGATCGCGCGGGCGGATGGGGACCACCGTGAGTCGAACGGAAGCCCTTTGAATGCCTGGTCCGCCGCCCTCTTTTCGTCGTGGCTCAGTTCGCGTGATGGCTTCGTCGGCTGCATGTTCAACAAGTAAGTCCCGAAAAGGGCACTGTCAAGCGGGAGGGGGAGGCTTTACCCGAACAGGTTCATCTGCTCGATGGGCGTGGCCGGCTCGGGCTGGCGGTCGAGGAACGCTTTCAGCTTGCGGAAGTCCTCCCGCAGCGGCTCGTTCAAGTTGCCCTGGTGCAGCGCGGCCGCCGGATGAAGCAGGGGAAAGACGAAGAAATCCTGCACCTGGAAAACCTGCCCCCGCATCTTCATGATGCCGACTTTCTTGCCGAGCAGGACCTGCATGGCGAAATTGCCGAGGGTGCAGACGACCTTCGGCTTGATCGCCTCGATTTGCTGGAACAGGAACGGCTTGCACGTTTCCACCTCGTCGGGCAGGGGGTCGCGGTTGTCCGGCGGGCGGCATTTGATGACGTTGGCGATGTAGATGTCGGTGCGGGACAGGCCGGCGCTATCCAGGAGTTCGTTCAGCAGCTTCCCGGCCGCGCCCACGAAGGGAATGCCCTGCTTGTCTTCGTAAAACCCCGGCGCTTCGCCCACGAACATGATGCTGGCGTTGGGGTTGCCCGTGCCGAACACGACCTGCGTGCGCCCGGAAGACAGGCGGCACCGCTGGCAGTCTTTCAGGGAATGGCCGAGTTCCTGGAGCGTCACTGAATTCCGTATCTCCGGGCGGGACGTCGTCATCATAGTTTCGGCTGGTGCCCCAAGTCAATGCGATTTTCAGCCGATGTTGGTCGTGAAATTGACCCCTAAGAAAGGCTCTGCTAAACTCAACTTTCAATGAGTGCCGCGCCCCAAATCCAGGCCCTCCTGGGCAACATCGAGCGGGTCATCAAGGGCAAGCCCTCGGTGATCGAAATGGTCGTGGTCGCGCTGTTCGCTCGCGGGCATCTCCTGATCGAGGACGTGCCGGGCGTGGGAAAAACCACGCTCGCCCACAGTCTCGCCCGGTCGTTGGGCTGCTCCTTCCGGCGGATCCAGTTCACCAGCGATCTCCTGCCGTCCGACATCCTCGGGGTGTCGATCTTCCATCAGCAGAACCAGGCCTTCGAATTCAAGCCGGGCCCCATCTTCGCCCACATCGTGCTTGCCGACGAGATCAATCGCACGACGCCCAAGACGCAGAGCAGTCTGCTGGAGGCCATGAACGACGCCCAGGTGTCGGTGGACAGCCAGACCTATCCGCTGCCCCATCCGTTCATGGTCATCGCCACCCAGAATCCCTGGGAGCATCACGGCACGTTTCCGTTGCCGGAGTCGCAGCTCGACCGATTCCTGATGCGGATCCGGATCGGGTATCCGGACCTGGCGGATGAGAAGAAGGTGCTGGATCGCCCCCAGTCGCTGCACCCGGCCGACGAACTGGCTCCCGTGCTCACGCTCCAGGAGGTGCTCGATCTGCAGGACCGGGCGGAGAAGGTCCGCCTTGACGACAGTCTCATGGAATACCTGCTGGCGATCGTGTCCGCGACCCGCCGGAGCGAATTGATCGCGCTGGGAGTCAGCACGCGCGGGGCGATGGCGCTGTATAAGGCGGCCAAGTCGCTGGCCCTCGTCCGGGATCGCGAGTACTGCCTGCCCGACGACATCAAGGATCTGGCCCCGATGGTGCTGGCCCATCGCATCACGCTGCACGCGGGCCAGGGCGCCCCGCGGCACCGCTCCGAAGAGGCCGAGCAGGTCATCCGTGACATCATGGAGTCCGTACCCGTCCCCCTGTAGCCCCATGCGTTTCGAACGCATTCGCGAGTTCTTCCGCTGGTTCTACCGCTACCGGTCGTTGCGCCTGACCCCGGAAGGCACGCGGTTTCTGCTCCTGACCCTGGCCGTCGGCATGGCGGCCCTGAACACCGGCAACAATCTGCTCTATCTCCTGCTGGCGATGATGCTCAGCCTCATCGTCATGTCCGGCATCCTGTCGGAGCAATGCCTCCGGCATCTCGTCATTCGCAGGGTGATCCCCGACAATATGTTCGCGAACAGCCCTGCGACAGTCACGCTGGCCGTCGCAAACCGCCAGCCGAGGTTGCCGAGCTTCTCACTTCGCGTGTTGGACATCGTCGAAGGCAAGGCGGTGGACCGCGGCATTCATATCCTGCACCTGCCGGCCGGGGCGTCGGTCGCACAGTCCTACCCTGTGCTGTTCACGCGCCGCGGGCGCCACCGGATCGACGGCGTCAAAATCCAAACACGGTTTCCCTTCGGCCTGTTCATCAAGAGCGCGAACCTCTTTCTCATCTCCGACCTGGTGGTGTACCCCGAACTCCGCCCCCTGCCGGAGAGCCTCGCCCACGATCTCGCTGTCCTGGGGTATGACCAGGCCCTGTCCAAGCGGGGCCCCGGCATCGGTCTGTACAACCTTCGCGAGTACCAGCATGGGGATGATTCGCGGACCATCCATTGGAAGACCACGGCGCGCCAGTCCCGCCTGATCGTCAGGGAAACCGAGACGGAGGACCTGCGGCAGGTCACTCTGGCGCTGCCCACGGCCGTTCCGGACGACCACGACCCCAAAGGCTTCGAACGGGCGGTCAGCCTGACCGCCTCGCTGGCGGCGCATTTTCACCAGCAGGGTTTCGCGGTTCGGTTGCTGGTCGGCGCGCAGGAGGTGCCCCACGGGGTGGGCGAGCCGCATCTCTACCGCATGCTGCATGTCCTGGCGCTCTGCGAGCCGGTTTCGGCCGGGCAGCCGGACGCGGCGGCCCTGGACGGATTGCGGACGCTGGGAGACCGGACGGCGCGCGGCGAACTGACCATCGTGGTGATGTCCTGGCCGGATCCCGCCGTCGAGGCCGCCTGTCGGGGCGCGAGCCGACTCGTGCCGGCCTGGGAGACGCGATGACCCTGGAGCGCGCCTTTCACTTCTGCTCCCTCCTGCTGGCGGCCGTGGCGTTCATCGGGCTGGTGCTGACCGAGGAGATTCCGGCCGGACTGGTCGCACTGGGGCTGGCGGCGCTTACGGTGACGATTGCCCGGACGATCGGCTGGGGCGGCGACCGCCTCGTCGGCCGGATCGCGGGCCTTCCGGAGTCCGCCTGGACCGTCCTGCTGATGGTGGTGTTCGTGTCCTTCGGCGTCGATCTGTTGCTGATCTCGCGGGACATCCTGCCGGCGGCCGTGCACTTTCTCATCCTCCTGATGATCGTCAAGCTGTTTCACCTCCAGCACCGCAAGGATTTTCTGCAGTTGTACGCGATCAGCCTGCTGGAACTCCTGGCCGCGGCCGCGCTCACGGTGGAGCTCTGGTACGCGGCGGTCTTCATCGCCTACGTCTTCGCGGCGATCTGGACGCTCATTCTCTATCACCTGCGCAACGAGGCGGAAGAGGCGCACCAGGAGTCCGCTCCGACCACCCGGCCGGTCACGGCGCAGTTCTTCTGGACGACGAACGGCATCGCGGTCGGCTCCTTCTGCCTGACGCTGGTCATCTTCTTTCTCATCCCCCGCATCGGCACCGGCTTCTTTCAAAAGAGTCGGACGGAGCTGATCCGCACGTCCGGTTTTTCCGAGAAGGTGGATCTGGGGGTCATTGGCGCGATCAAGCTTGATCCCACGGTGGTCATGCGGGTCGAGTTTCCGGATCAGCGCGGTCCCGTCAAGGACGCCCTGTACTTCCGGGGCGCGTCCTACGATACCTACGATGGCCGGGCCTGGGCCAACCGGTCATCGGTTCGGCGGATGCTGGAACGCACGCCGGACGGCGTCTTTCTGGTGTCCACGCCCGAGGCGGCGGCCGCCGCCGAGTCCGGTGGCCTGCGCCAGGAGATCCTCATCGAGGCGCTCGATACGACCGTGCTGTTCGGGGCGTCGTTCGTCGAAACGATCAAGGGCGGGTTTTCGGTTGTGCAG
>JAVHQA010000142.1:3422-36044 GCA_036170875.1 Nitrospirales bacterium | reverse complement strand
GGCCGTCGAGCGGCATCTCCAACAGACGTACCAGTACAGCCTCGACGTCGGCACGACCATCTCGGCGAGTCCCGTGGAGGACTTTCTGTTCACCCGCAAGACCGGCTACTGCGAACACTATGCGACGGCGATGGTGGTGATGCTCAGGACTCTGGGCATTCCCTCGCGCCTGGTGACCGGCTTCCTGCCGGGCCCGTGGAACGACTTCGGCAACTACTACTCGGTCCGCCAGCAGGACGCGCATGCCTGGGTGGAGGTGTATTTCCCCGGATCGGGGTGGGTGACGTTTGATCCGACGCCCAACGTGCCCGCCGCGGCGCCGTCTTTTTTGGGGAAGCTCGGCAAGGTCGTGGACTCGGTCCGCCTGAAGTGGGACCGCTATGTTGTGCAGTACAGCTTCCGCGACCAGATGACCGCCGCCAAGAGTCTTCGTGAAGGCGGCGAGAAGGTGCGGTCGGAGGTGTCCGATTTCCTGTCCGTGCTCACCCGCGGCATGTCGTCCGTCAAGGCATGGCTGACCGAGTCGGCGAGCGCCTATGGTGGGTTCCTTCTGGGAGGCCTGGCGGCCGTCATGCTTGTCGCGGGGTTGGTCCTGGCCTGGAGCCGGCTGGGGCGGAGCGGCGGGGCCCGGCATGCGGATCCGCGCACGGCCCGTCAGATGGCCGTGATCCACTTGTATGAGCGGATGCTGCGGATTCTGGAGGCCCAGGGGCTGTTGAAGCCTCCAGGGGCGACTCCTCTGGAATTCGCCAGACAGGTGGCGCGCGAGCGGGGTGAGGCGGCGCGGTCTGTCGAGTCATTGACCGGACTCTATTGCCGGGTGCGCTTCGGGCAGGCGCCGCTCTCGCCCGATGACGCCAGGCAGGCACAGGAACTGCTCGCCGGGCTCCAGGCCGCGGGGCGCTAGGCGCATACCGGTCTTTCCTTGACAGGGTAGGGGGGGTGGGGTCTACGATAACCGCAGGTTAAACTGATCCATGCGCTTGAGATTACAGGGCCGCCGCCGCCTCCCGATCATCCGCCTCACCGGTATTTTTCTCACGGGCTTCTTCCTAATGCTGACCGCGTCGGCGGGCTTCGGGAAAACCGGCGAGAGCGTTCGGGAGGCGGTGCACGTGGGGACCTACGAGGGCGTCATCAATCCGGTGGCGGCCGAATACATCAATCACGTGCTGGCGGTGGCTCAGGAAGCAGGCGCCGCGGCTGTCGTGCTGCGGCTCGATACCCCCGGCGGGCTCGACACGTCCATGCGGCTCATCATCAAGGACATCACGGCTTCTCCGATCCCGGTGATCGTCTATGTGTCACCAAGCGGCGGGCGGGCGGCTTCGGCCGGGGTGTTTATCCTCTACGCCGCGCACATTGCGGCGATGGCGCCGGGCACGAACGTGGGCGCGGCGCACCCCGTGGCGATGGGGGGGGGCGAGATGGACGCCGTGATGAAGGCCAAGGTCGAGAACGACGCCGCGGCCTACATCAAATCCATCGCCGAGAAGCGGGGCCGGAACGTCCAATGGGCCGAAGACGCGGTCCGGAAGAGCCTGTCGGTGACGGAGAAGGAAGCGCTGACGCTGAAGGTCATTGACCTGGTCGCGGAGGACCTGCCGTCCCTGCTGGCGGCGGTGGATGGTCGGGAGGTCGTCACGGGGGCCGGCAAAGTCGTGCTCCGGACCAAGGGGGCGCCGGTGACAGAGACCGTCATGGGCTGGCGGCTCGACGCGCTCAAGGCGCTGAGCGACCCCAATATCGCCTTCATTCTCATGACGCTCGGCACGATCGGATTGATCGCGGAACTGTACAATCCAGGGGCCATTCTGCCGGGCATCGTCGGGGCCATCAGCCTCATCCTCGCGTTCTATTCCCTGCAGACCCTGCCCATCAACTATGCGGGCGTGCTGCTCATCCTGCTGGGCATCGTGTTGTTCATCCTCGAGATCAAGGTCGTGAGCTACGGCCTGCTGAGCCTGGGGGGGATCGCGTCGATGGTCCTGGGGGGCCTCATGCTCGTGAAGACCGATGTGCCGTTTCTGAAAGTGTCCCTGTCGGTGATCATTCCCACGGTGGTGACCTTCGGGGGGCTTTTCCTGGCGGTGACCTGGCTCGCCGTGAAGTCCCATCGGCGCCGGCCCGTCACGGGAGTCGAAAGCATGGTCGGGACGATCGCCGTCGCCAAGACTGAACTGGCTCCGCACGGGAAAGTGCTTCTGCAGGGAGAACTCTGGGACGCCGTCAGCGAGGAGCCGATCCGGGAAGGCGAAGAAGTCGAAGTGAAGACGGTGTCGGGCCTGACGCTGACCGTGCAGCCGCGCCGCAAGTAAGCCGAGAGAGGAGATGCGATGATTGGGTATTGGATTCCGATTATTCTGGTGCTTGCCGTCCTTTATAACAGTATCAATATCCTGATGGAATACGAGCGCGGCGTGATCTTTTTCCTGGGGAAATTTGATTCCGTCAAAGGGCCTGGCCTGATCATTGTGTGGCCGGGTATCCAGAAGATGCTCCGGGTGAACCTCCAGACGGTCACCATGGACGTGCCGGCCCAGGACGTGATTACCCGTGACAACGTGTCGGTCAAGGTCAACGCCGTCATCTTTTTTCGCGTCGTGGATCCCCAGCGGGCCGTCCTGGCCGTCCAGGATTACCTCTATTCGACCTCCCAGATTGCCCAGACGACCCTGCGAAGCGTGCTGGGTCAGAGCCAGCTGGACGAGCTGCTGGCCAAGCGGGACGAAATCAATGTGGAACTTCAGCGGATCATTGACCAGCAGACCGAGCCCTGGGGAGTCAAGGTCACGGTCGTCGAGGTCAAGAACGTGGACCTGCCCCAGGAGATGCAACGCGCCATCGCCAAGCAGGCGGAGGCCGAACGCGAGCGGCGCGCCAAGGTCATTCACGCCGAAGGGGAATTCCAGGCTTCCCAGAAGCTCCTGGAGGCCGCCGACGTCATGGCGCGCAACCCCATCGCGCTGCAGCTCCGGTACCTCCAGACACTGGTGGAAGTGGCGGCCGAAAAAAACTCGACGACGATCTTTCCTGTTCCGATCGACCTCATTTCGCCCTTCCTGCAAGCAATGAAGAAGCCCTGATCCGCCACTTTTGATGGAGCACACGATCGTTCAGCGGGGAGCGGCCGCGAGGGTCATGGACTGGGCCCGCGGGGGTCAGTACACGGCCAAGCAGATCGTGCCCGTGGCATTTCTGGGCATGATCCTGATCGGCGCACTGCTCCTGATGCTCCCCTTCGCGACCGAGGGGCCGGGCATTCGGTTCATCGACGCACTCTTCACCATGACGTCGGCGGTCTGTGTGACAGGCCTGATTGTCATGGATACTCCGCAGGACTTCACGCTCTTCGGCCAACTGGTCATTCTCCTGGGCATGCAGTTGGGCGGGCTCGGTTATTCAGCGACCGTCACCCTGCTGCTGCTGGCGATGGGCCGCCGCATCGGGCTGCGGGAACGCATGATGATGATGGAAGTGCTGAACACCTTGAGCATGGAAGGCCTCGTGCGGTTTGTGAAGGTCATTGTGGCGATCGCCTTCATTGTGGAATCAGTCGGGGCGCTGATCCTCGCGATCCGGTTCTCCTTCGACATGGACCCCGCGCGCGCCCTGTACTTCGGCGTCTTCCATGCCGTGTCGGCCTTCAACAACGCGGGGTTCTCCCTGTTCTCCGAAAACCTCGCCCTGGAGGCGTATCGGACGGACCTGACCGTCAATCTGACGATCACGACATTAATCGTGCTGGGGGGGATCGGGTTCCTGGTGTACCGGGATGTTCTGGACAACATTCACGGGCACCGGTTCCGTCTGTCGACCCACACCAAGCTGGTCCTGCTGGTCTCGGTATTGCTGATCATCGGGGGGACGCTCGGGATATGGGTCTTCGAAGTGCAGAATGAAAAAACGCTGGCGGAGATGCCCGTCGGCGACCAGTTTCTGGTGGCCTATTTCCACTCCGTCTCGGCGCGGACGGCGGGATTCAACACCATCGATCTGGGCCTCGTGGCGACGCCCACCCTGTACTTGATCACCCTGCTGATGGTCGTCGGGGCGTCCCCGGGCGGCACCGGAGGGGGAATCAAGACGACGACCTTCGGGATCATCTGCGCGTCGATCTGGGGAACGTTGAAAGGGCGGGCCGACGTCATGATGTTCCACCGACGGATCCCCCAGGAGCTGGTGATCAAGTCGTACGTCCTGGCGGTCCTGGCGCTCGGCCTCGTCACGGGCTTTACCATGCTCCTGTCGTACTCGGAGAACCAGCCCTTCCTGAGGATCATGTTCGAGGTGGCGTCCGCGGCGGGCACCGTGGGGCTGTCCACCGGGAATGGCGGCGTGCTGAGCCTCTCCGCCCTGTTCAGCGATTTCGGCAAATGCGTCATCATCGCGACCATGTTTCTGGGGCGTCTGGGGCCGCTCGCCATCGGCTTGTTTGCGGTCAAGACCCATGAGGATCTGCGGTATCGCTACGCGCAGGCGCGTGTGGTGCTGGGCTAGGCACGAAGGGCTGTGCGATAGGCACGAAAGGGGAGGCTATGAAACGTCAAGTGGCGGTGATCGGGCTGGGGCGCTTCGGGTACGGCGTGGCGGAAACGCTCGTGAAAGAGGGATGTGAAGTCCTGGCGATCGATACGGACCCGGAGAAAGTCCAGTCCATCAGTGACCTGGCGACGTTCGCGGTCCAGTGCGACGCGACCGACGAGAAGGCGCTCAAGGCCATCAGCGCGCAGAACGTGGATGTGGCGGTCGTGAGCATCGGCGAGAACATCGAAGCCAGTATTCTGATCGTGCAGACCTTGAAGGAAATGGGTGTCAAGCAGATCATCGCCAAGGGGGTCACCGCCCAGCACGGCAAAATCCTGAAAAATCTGGGTGTGACCGAGGTCATTTTCCCGGAGCGCGATGCCGCGATCAGGCTGGCCCAGCGGCTGATCTCTCCGAACGTGCTGGAATATCTCGAGCTGTCGCCCGGATTCAGCGTGGAAGAGTTGACCGTTCCTGAACGCATGTCGGGTCTTCGCTTGCGTGAAGCCAAGATCCGGGAGACGTACAATGTCAACATCATCGGTATTCGGAAGAAAGTCTGCCGGATGGTCAAGGGTCGGATGACCACCGAAGAGGTGTTTAATGTGACCCCCGCGCTCGATGATGTCATCGAAAAGGAGGATATTCTGGTCCTCGTCGGCAGGCAGGAGGATCTCAATCGGCTGACTAAGTCCGAATAACCCCCCCTTCGAACCGCACGTATTTCTTCACTCTTCGCCCTTGATATGACCCTTGTCACTGGTTACCTATGAATAACGAAATAAAGACAAGCTTGGCGAACTTTCCGAGTCTGTAAATGTTTGTCGTGTATTCAATAGGTTGCGCGAGCCAGAATGCAAAAGTAACGAATTTCAGGTCGACCCGTTAGACATCTGAGGGTGTTCGCGTGTCCGTAAGAATGAAAGATGATTGTGTGGCCGAATCGAACGAGATGGTGGACGAGATGAAGGACGAAGACACCCTGCTGAATGAGAGCATCGACGACGAGTCCGTGGATGTGGAGGACACGGCGAAGCTGGAAGGCTCTGAGGCAGGCGCGGGTGCAGACGAGCCCGGGAAGCCCGAGCCGGCCGGCGAGCATCTGGTTGAACTGGAATGGCTGTACTTCCAATCGTTCGGCAAGAAAGCCCTGCTGACCCGTGAGGGTGAGGTTGTGCTGGGCAAGCGGATTGAGGCGGGCGACCGCCAGGCTCGGCGTGCCCTCCGGACGGTCCTGACTATTGCCCGGGGGCTTCGCTCGACGGACACCCTCAAAGCCTGTCAGGTCGATCTCAAGGAGGTGCTGGGCGTCAGCGGACTGTCGGCGACGGATCTTGGGAAGGGCAGCCTTGTCATCAAGAATGTGATCAGGGAGATCTGCGGACCGAGCCGCCGGGCGACGCCGAAAGCCAAGCATGTGAAAGCCGCCCTGAAGCAATATCATGAAGGGTGGGCCGGGTTGGAAAAGGCCAAAGACGAGATGGTCCTCTCCAACCTGCGCCTGGTCGTCGACATCGCCAAGCATTACAACGGGCGTGGGTTGAGCCTCCTGGACCTGGTCCAGGAGGGCAATATTGGCTTGATGAAGGCGGCGGAGCGGTTTGACCACCGGCGCGGGTTCAAGTTCAGCACGTACGCCACCTGGTGGATCCGGCAGGGCATTACGCGCGCGCTTGCGGACCAGTCGCGGACGATCCGCATCCCTGTGCACATGACCGAAGCCTATCAGCGGGTGACCAAGGCGACGAGGCGGCTGTCGCAACGCCTCGGGCGGACCCCTTCACTGGAGGAAGTGGCCGGGGTGGTCGACTCGACGAGCGACCGCATTGCGCAGACGATCCAGGTCTTCCAGGACGTGGTGTCGCTGGAGCATCCGATCGGGGACGGGGAAACCCTGCTGGGGGATTTCATTCCCGACAAGGAGGCGCTGCAACCCGACGGCCAGGTCGGGCTGAAGGAAATGACCCGTGAGGTCGCCAGGGCGCTGGGCGCGCTCAGCCCGCGGGAAGCGGCCGTGATCCGCCTTCGTTTCGGCATTGGCCAGGGGGAAGCGATGACCCTGGAGGAGGTGGGGCAAATCCTGGGCGTCACGCGCGAACGCATCCGCCAGATCGAGGAGAAGGCCCTGATGAAATTACGGAGCCAGGAATTTCAGCAGATACTCCGACCGCTTCTGTAACCGTGCGCCCCGCCGCCGGCGGGGCGCGTCCCCTTCCCCCTTCCGCCTGAATGTGCGACAATATAAAATCACAGGGAGACGTATGGATGGTGCGGGGTGATCTGTTTGAGGCCCGGGTATTGTGCAGCGCCCTTCTTCTCGGCCTTGCCTGCCTCCCGGTTTCGGCATGGGCCGCGTCCGACGCTCCTCCGAAAACGCTGTCCGTCCCTGACGCGGTGGCGGCGATCCTTCCCTCCGTGGTCAGTGTCATGGCGCACGGGCCGGTCCGGGCGACTCCCACGCAAGTGGTTCCATCCGGTTCAGGGTCCGGTGTTGTCATTGCGACCGGCTACATCCTGACCTCCAATCATCTGGTGGCGGGCGCCACGCGGCTGGTGATCGGTCTCTACGACGGCCGGCTTGTCCCGGGGCGCGTGGTCGGGCGTGACTTTCTGACCGATCTGGCCATCATCAAGGTCGAGATTGAGGGTTTGGTTCCGGCCACGCTGGGCGCGTCTTCCCGGCTGCGGATCGGGGAAACAGTCGTGGCCATCGGCAACCCGCTGGCCATCAAGGGCGGGGCGACGGTGTCGGTGGGGGTCGTCAGCGCGCTCGATCGCGCCATTGTTCCTCCAACCGGTGAAACACTCTACAGCCTGATTCAGTCCGATGCGGCCATCAATCCCGGCAACAGTGGAGGCCCGCTGGTGGATCTCTCGGGCCGCGTGGTGGGTATCAACACGGCGGTGGCGCCGGCCGCGCAGAATATCGGGTATGCCATCGCCGTCGATGAGGCGGTTCTCGTCGCGCAGTCCTTGATCGTGCGGGGCGGCATGCTCAGGCCGCTGCTGGGCTTTGTGCCGGTCACGGTGACGTCCAGCATTGTGGCGTCCTTCGGCCTGGATGCGGAGCGGGGAGTCCTGGTCCTCTGGGTCGAGTCCGGGGGGCCGGCGTCCGAGGCCGGACTGCGTGACGGCGACGTGATCACGGCCGTGGATGTCACGCAGGTTTATAATATGTCCGACCTCTGGCACGCATTACTCAAGAACGGGTCGGAGCCTGTGGCCCGCCTCTCGGTGGTGCGCAAAGCGACTCAGGAGAAAATTCTTCTCAGGCGGCCGGTGGCCAAGTGATCGGCCATCTCCTTGATCTCGGGCTCACCGACTACCAGGATGCCTGCCGCCTCCAGATGCATGCCCACCAGGCGCGGGTGGAGGACCGCATCGGCGATGCCCTGTTGCTGACCGAACATCTTCCGGTGTATACGCTGGGACGGATGGCCCGCGCGGAGCATGTCGGTGAAGGATGGACTCGCGGGGCCATCAATGGGATTCCGGTCCGTACCGCCGACCGTGGCGGGTCCGTCACGTACCATGGGCCCGGGCAAGTGGTGGGGTATCCCATCCTGAAACTGCGGGATTACTGCGCGGGTCCCAAGGCCTATGTCGCACGGCTGGAAGAAAGCGTCATCCGGGCACTGGCCGGGCTTGGGGTGCCAGCGGGGCGCCGCAACGGGATGCCCGGGGTGTGGGTGGCGGACCGCAAGATCGCCGCGGTGGGGGTCCGCATCTCGCGGGGTGTGACGCGGCATGGTTTCGCGCTGAACGTGGTGAACGAGCTGAGTCCCTTTTCGGCCATCGTCCCCTGCGGGCTTGCCGGATTCGGCGTGACCTCAGTGGCGCAGGAGACGGGGGGCCTCGTGGATTTCGATCAGGCCCTGAGAGCCGTGCTCGGGGCATTCCAGGAGGTGTTCGGCCTGGCCCTGGCGGACGCGCGCGCCACGGAGATCTTCGCGCATGTGGAAGTGGAATCGGCGGACGCGCCGTGCGCTGGAAACGGAGGAATATACGATGGAGCCGCGTGATGTCATCAGGTACCGTCTGCTGAATTATCTGGTTGAGGCCCATGAGTCCCAGCTCATTTCTGCGAACGTCGCCATCCTCAATGAGATCGCCGAGGCCGATTGGGCGCAGGTCCGCGATGCCTTGAACGACATGTTCCTGTGCGGGGATATCGTGCTGTCCAAGGATGGCCAGCCCTATCGCGCCGAAGTCAACGCGGGGTGGTTCTTCCACACGGACAATTTCCAGATCAAAGCGACGGTCCGGGGGCGGCGGGAATACGCCAAGCTCCAGCCGGCGATGGAAAAGGAGCGGGTGGCTCAGGATGCCGAAGCGGCCAGCCTCCCGCCGGACGAGCCGGCTCCCCAGCAAGTCTGAGCCCGACCGCCATGACGAGTCTCTATCAGGAACTGGATACCCCGACGTTTCGTCTGGCCGTCGCCCAATTTGAGGAGGCGGCCGAGCGACTCGGCCTGGACGGGAATCTCCGCGAGCGGCTCACGCTGCCTCAGCGGGCGCTGATCGTGTCCGTTCCCGTTCGGATGGACGACAAGAGCGTCAAGGTGTTCATGGGCTATCGCGTGCAGCACGATACGGCGCTGGGGCCTTCCAAGGGAGGTGTGCGCTTCCACCCTGATGTGAATCTGGGAGAAGTGGCCGCGCTGGCCATGTGGATGACCTGGAAGTGCGCCCTGGCGGGGCTTCCCTACGGAGGCGCCAAGGGAGGAGTCCGGGTGGCGCCGGAAAAATTGTCCCGCGCGGAGCTGCAACGACTCACCCGCCGCTATACCGCGGAAATCCTTCCTCTCATCGGTCCCGAGAAAGACATCCCCGCGCCCGACGTCGGGACCAACGCGCAGGTGATGGCCTGGATGATGGACACGTATAGCCAGGAAATGGGCTACGCCGTCCCCGGCGTCGTGACGGGGAAGCCGCTGGCCATCGGCGGGAGCCTGGGGCGTGAGGATGCGACGGGGCGAGGGGTCACCGACGTTACCCTGGAGGCGCTGCGGCACCTGGGCCTGAACATGGCCGGGGCCACGGTCGCCGTCCAGGGCTTTGGGAATGTGGGCATGCATACGGCCCGGATCATGCACGAAGCGGGCGCGAAGGTCCTCGCCGTCAGCGACGCCAAAGGCGGGGTGTACAGCTCGCGCGGATTGGACATCCCCACGCTCCGTTCCCGCTATCGCAGAAACGTGCGCCCGCTTCAAGAATGCGGCATGGGAGAGTTCATTGCCAACGACGACCTCCTGCAACTCGAATGTACGATTCTTGTTCCGGCCGCGCTCTCGGAGCAGATCACGGAGAAAAATGCGGCCAGGGTTCGCTGCCGGATCCTGGCGGAAGGGGCGAACGGGCCGACGACGATGGCCGCCGACCGCATTCTCGAAGAAAAAGGCGTCTTTGTGATCCCCGACATTCTGGCCAATTCCGGCGGGGTGATCGTGTCCTATTTCGAGTGGGTTCAGGACGTCCAGAAGTATTTCTGGAAAGAGCAGGACGTCAGGGACCGGCTGCACGAGATCATCACGGCCGCGTTCCACAGAACCCTTGAATTCTCACAGGCGAAGAAAGTCAGCATGCGAATGGCTGCGCTCATGAGCGGGATCGACAAGATCGGGCAGGCGCATCTGGCTCGCGGGCTCTATCCGTGAAGGGGTTCCTCTTCAGTTTCATCGGGGTGGTCTGGTTTTCCATAGGGTTCGGCCTGGTTATTGCGCCGGCCTGGACCGTCGAAATACTCGACCGGCTCGCGTCCGACGAGTTCCGGCAATTCGTGCTCGTTCAGATTGGGATGGTGATCAGCCTCATTTTGGTGATCGGGACGGGGGGGCTGGTTTTCCGGTCCGTCTGGATCGTGGTCGGATGTCTGGGGCTCGCCAAGGGATTGTTTCTGATCGGCGCCCCGATCGGCCGGCGGGAAGCCTTCCTTACGTGGTGGTTCAAGCGGCCGTTCTGGGAGTATCGCGCGTGGGGTCTCGTGCTGATGAGTCTGGCAACGATGCTCGCCTACGGCGTGAGCGCCTTATAGCGCCGGATGCTTGCATCTCAGTGGTTGGTTGGATACCATGGCGCGATTTTGAAGTCCTACAACTTAGAATGGGGGTACGGCATGGGGAAGTGGTTGAACGGCCTGCGCGCGGCCGTCTGGGCTGGTGCGTTGGTCGTCCTGGCGGCGTCGGCGGTGAGCGCCGCGCCCTACGAATTGACCGAATCCGAGGTGATGGATCTTGCGCAATTCACGACCCCCGACGTCTCCCTGTTCGGCGTCAAGCTTGGGGACTCGGAGGCAAAGGTCAAGGACAATCTCATCAAGACCAAGATCCCCGGTCTACGGGTGGATGTGCAGGACGTCTTCGTCATGGTGTTCGACAAGCGCAATCCCGGCAATGTGATGGCGGGAGTCAGGCTGATGGACGGCAAGGTGGACTATATGTTCATCACCCAGCGGTTCGCCCATCTGGCCACGGGGGTTTTTCGCCTTGTCCTGCGGGGCGAGGGCATTGACGAGGCCAGGAAGCTGCTCGGCAAGGAGGAATTCGCCGAGGACCAGGCCACGTTCACCAAGTTGAATTACAAGGGGGGGACGATGGTGATCCTCTTCAACGGCCGTGACATCACAGTGGAGTTCAATGCAGGAACCTGAGAGGGCGGGCTAGCGTGAAGTCGCGACCGTCGCCGGAGCGGGCGCGCGGAGACCGTATTCGAGCAGTTCATGCGCGCGCCACCAGCGCTGGCGCGCATTGAGCAGGACGAGCAGGAGTTCCCTGCCGTCACGTGTCACGACGGTGATCAGGCAGCGTCCGGCCCCGCTCGTATAGCCGGTTTTCACGCCGATCACTCCATCCATGGTCCCCAACAGGCGGTTGGTCGTCCGCGCAATGTATTTCTTGCGCTGATCGGTGGTGCGGATGACCGCGGCCGATTCTTTCACGATGGCGGCGAATGTTTCGTGCCCCATCGCATATTCCGTCAACCGCGCCAGGTCCTCGGCCGTGGAAAAATGGTCGGGCATGTCGAACCCGCAGGCATTCCCGAAGTGGGTGCGGGGCAACCCGATAGCCGCAGCCTTGGCGTTCATTTTCTCGACGAACGATTCCTCATCCCCGCCCACGTGTTCCGCCGCAGCCAGGCAGGCGTCGTTGGCGGAGCGAACCAGCATGGCCTCCAGAAGGCCCCGCAGCGGAATGACCTGGCCGGGCTTCAGGTAGAGCTTGGTCCGGTGGGCAGCCGCCGCCTGCCGGCTTACCGTCACCGGGTCGTCCAGGTTGCCTTCCTCGAGAATCACGATAGCCGACATGATCTTTGTCAGGCTGGCGGGCGCCATGGACAGATCGGCATTTTCCTCGAACAGGACCTGTCCCGTCTGCAGGTCTTTCAGCAGAATCCCTTCAGGCGGCAGGGGCCGTCGCAGGGCCTTACGCTTGTATGTTTTGACTTGCGCGGGTTTCGCCTTGGACATGTGGTGGGCGCGCGCGGCATGGTCCGCCGGGGAGCCCGTGGCACGGCCGGAAGCGGGAAACAGGAGAAGCGCCGTACCGACGATCAGGCCAATAACCTGGCGGCAACGGGCGGCGTTCATGAGGGAATCGTGACTTTGCGGCTCAGATCCTTTACCCCGGCCGCCAGCACTTGATGGAAGAACCGCAGCAGATCCGCCAGGTCCAGCCAGAACCCGCAGTTCAGGCAGCGGGCATACAGGCGGCGGCTGTCGAGCGTGTAATGCCGCTCAAACAGCACACAGCCCTTGCATTTCAAGCATTTCATGGCCGTTACTCTGGCATGGCATGGCGTGTGAGTCAAGCGAAAAGCGGACGCGAGGCGGGCTTAGCAGGCTCATTTAATCCGATTCATGATGATGGCGATGCACCCGGCCAGCAGTCCGCCGCCGGCAATGGTGAGCACAAAGTTGAAGGCGCTCTTGTCGCCGCTGATCAGATCCTGCACGCCGCCCTGCACCATCAGCACGGCCAGCGTCGTCACAGATCCTGTGATGAACCACCAGAGGAATGTCTTCACGTGTCCAGCATCTCCACGGTCCAATCTAGCGGTGAGGCTCTGGATTGTCAAGCCTACGGAATTCGACTCACTTAGAAGGCACGAGATGTGAGCGGGGATCCTTGGCCAGGAAGATCGAGACGGTGTTGGCCAGATTATTCGCGGTGACCAGGCCGGGGCGTGGATCCTGCGGGCCGAACGACACCGCCGTGACGGCGAACGGGGCCGCACCGGTCCGGTAGCTGCGCGGCGGCTGCCAGAACGTGCCGTCGCCCTTGCCCAGCAGCACGGACAGGTCGCTCGACATGTTGTTGGCGACGGCGATGTCCGTCTTGCCGTCCCCGTCGAAATCCTGGATCACGGCCGCGATCGGGCCGGCGTTCGCGCCGAAGGACGTTCCTGGTGCGAACGTGCCGTCTCCCTTGCCGAAAAAGACGCTGATGTCGTCCCGCTCCCCGTTGATGACGAGCAGGTCCACATGGCGGTCGCCGTTGAGGTCCAGGACCGACGCACTGAGCGGGCTGTGGCCGGTCGGGTAGGGGACGGGCACCTGGAACGTGCCGTTTCCGTTGCCCAGGAAGACCACGACGCTGTTGCTCATTTTGCCGCCATGGGTGACCACGAGATCCGTCACGCCGTCCTCGTTGACGTCGGCGGCGGTGACCGAGGTCGGGGTGTCGCCGTATTCATAGACGCCCTTTTGCAGGAAGCTGCCGTCTCCGCGCCCCACCAGGATGAGCAGTTTGTCGTTCCGGAGGGCCACGGCGAGGTCCGCTTTGCCGTCCCGATTGAAGTCCCCCACTGCCAGGCTGACCGGCGATTTGACTGCCGAGTAGCTGTCTCCCTTTGTGAAACGGCCGGTCCCGTCTCCCAGCAGAATGGTCACGCGGTTGTTGCCGGCGGTCGCCACGGCCAGATCGAGTGTGCCGTCCCCGTTGAAGTCGTGGAGGACGGCGGCGCGGGGCTGTTCCGGCAGGCTCACGATGATCGGGTCCTTGAAGTTACCGTCTCCGTTGCCAAGCAAAATTGTCAGCGAGTCGCCGCTGATGTTCGTCGTGATCAGATCTGCAAAGCGGTCGCCGTTCAGGTCGCCAGTGACGACGCTCGTGGGGTTCTTACCGACTTCGATCGTTTTGTAGAGGTAGAAGAGATCGGGAGCCTGGTGGGATTCGCCCGGCGTGCAGGCGGTCCCCATCGCGATGAGGAGCGCCGCCGAACACCAGTGGAGCGCGGAAGTCGAAGCGTGCATGCTGGGCGCATTGTACGGCGTCGGCGGGGATGGTGCAACCCAGTCTCCGCGCCTTGCGCCGCCTGGGCCCCTGGTATAGACTCGGCGCATGCCGGTTTCCTACATCAACGAGATTGCGAAACACGCGGGGCGGGAGGCGACGGTGCGCGGCTGGCTTCGCCACAAGCGGGTTGGCGGGAAGATCGCGTTTCTGGTGGTGCGCGACGGGACGGGCGACATCCAGGCGGTCGTCAGCAAGGCGGCGGTCGGCGATGAGGCGTTTGCCCTGGCAGGCAGGCTGACGCAGGAATCCTCCCTCCTGCTGACGGGGACTGTGCAAGCCGACGCGCGGGCGCTGGGCGGATATGAGCTGCATGCTTCCCGCCTGGAAGTGGTGCAGTTAGTTGCAGAAGAATTCCCGATCCAGCCGAAAGAGCACGGGACCGGTTTTTTGATGGAGCACCGGCACCTCTGGCTCCGGTCCCACCGGCAGGAGGCCATTCTTCGGATACGCCACGAGATCATCCGGGCCTGCCGCAACTTCTTCGACGACCGGGGGTTCATCCTGGCCGACACGCCGATTTTCACCCCCAATGCCTGCGAGGGGACGACGACGCTGTTCGAGACCGATTACTTCGGCGAGAAGGCCTACCTGACGCAGAGCGGGCAGCTCTATAACGAAGCGACGGCGGCGGCATTCGGCAAGGTCTATTGCTTTGGGCCGACCTTCAGGGCCGAGAAATCCAAGACCCGCCGTCACCTCACGGAGTTCTGGATGGTGGAGCCGGAGGTCGCCTTCGCGGAGCTCGCGGATATGATGGTGCTGACCGAGGAGTTTCTCGCCCATATCGTGGCGAGAGTGCTGGAGCATCGCCGCGAAGAGCTGAAGATACTGGAGCGGGACGTCAAAAAGCTGGAGGCCGTTGTGCCGCCGTTCCCCCGGCTCACGTATGCCGAAGCGGTGGCGATATTACGCGGGAAGGGGAATCCGATTCAGCCCGGCGACGATTTCGGCGGCGATGAGGAAACGATCCTCTCCAACGAATTCGACCGGCCGGTGATCGTCCACCGCTACCCGACCGCGCTGAAGGCCTTCTACATGCAGAACGACCCGGAGACCCCGGACCTTGCGCTATGCATGGATGTGCTGGCCCCGGAAGGCTACGGCGAAATCATCGGGGGAGGCCAGCGCGTCCATGAGCGCGACAAGCTGCTGGCGCGCCTGAATGCGCACCACCTCCCTGAAGACGCCTTCAAGTGGTACCTGGACCTGCGCACGTTCGGATCGGTCCCACACGCCGGTTTCGGCATGGGCATCGAGCGGGCCGTCGCCTGGATCTGCGGCATCGAGCACGTCCGTGAGACCATTCCGTTCCCTCGCATGCTCTACAAGATCTATCCCTAGAGAGGACTCCTCGCATAGCCCCCTCTTCTGGCCATCCGGCCACAACCCGAATTCAGTGGATATGCCTCTTGTAGTTGGCTCGACTTATCCACAGGCGCGAGTGTTTGACAGACTTTTCCTATCTACTTAAAAAGTCATAAAATTATTCTTGACATCGTGAAGATGGCGAGTATACTTTCTCCAAATAGTGGGTGAAAGTGGGAGATTATGGTTGGCTTATATTGATGGGCGGTTAGGGAAAAATTAAGGCAGGGTTACATGGGTTCGTATCGGTTGCAGAGCCCGATGAAGATGCCGCATGCGGCTGGAAGAGATGGGTCGTCTCTTCCAATCGGATGCGGCATTTTCTTTTGGGGCCGATGATGAGGGAGTGCGCTCGGGATTGTGATGATGCACCGGCCGGTCATGCTCGAAGAGGTGCTGGCGTGGCTGAAGCCGCAGTCGGGAGGGATCTATCTTGATGGGACGATCGGGGCGGGCGGGCACAGCCAGGCCATTCTTGAGGCCAGCGGGCCGGACGGCCGGATCATCGGGCTGGATCGCGATGCGGCCGCGGTGGCGTCGGCCCGTGAGAAACTGGCGCCCTTCGGCGACCGGGCGCTGATCATGCAGGCGGATTACAAGGATGCTGCGGAGGTTCTGCGGGATCCGGCGCCGCGCGGTGTTGATGGCGCGCTGCTCGATCTCGGTGTGTCCTCCATGCAGTTGGATCAGGCCGCGCGGGGATTCAGTTTTATGGCGGAGGGACCGCTCGACATGAGAATGGACCAGCGGGAATCGCGTACCGCCGCCGATCTTGTCAATCGCCTGCCCGAGCAGGAGTTGGTGCGGATGCTGTTCGAGTTCGGCGAGGAGCGGTACGCGCGGCGCATCGCCCGCGCGATCATCCGGAGGCGGGAACGGGATCCCATCCTGACGACCCTGGCGCTGGTCGACGTGCTCCGCGGAACGGTGCCGCCGGCGTACCTGCATGGCCGGCTCCACTTCGCCACGCGCACCTTTCAAGCCCTCCGGATTGCTGTGAACCGGGAACTCGACGGCCTCGACACATCGCTCCGGCATGCGGCCGGGCTTGTGCGTCCGGGCGGCCGTCTCGTGGTGCTCTCGTTCCATTCCCTGGAGGATCGCATTGTGAAGCACACGTTTCGGGCACTGGCCGCCGGCGAGGATGCGGGGTTTGCCGTGCTGACCAAGCGCCCGCTCACGCCGTCCGAGCAGGAATGTGCCGGGAACCCGCGGGCCCGGAGCGCCAAAATGCGCGTGCTTGAGCGCAGGGAGGAAGCGGCATGAAATACCTGGTCGGAACGGTGTTGCTGGCGCTGGTGCTGTCGGCGGTGTGGGTGAAAGTGGATATCTACCGGACAGGGTACGCGATCACGGCTCTCCAGGACAAAAGGAAGCAGGCGCAGCAGGAGCAGAAGGCCCTCCTGCTGGAGCTGGCCAGGCTGACGTCTCCCGAGCAGATCGAGCGTGTCGCCGTCAGCCAGCTTGGCATGGTCCGGCCCCGGTACAACCAGGTGGTGCTGGTGAAAGGCTCCGCGCCGCCGATTGCGGACGCGCCGGCCAGCCGCGTGGTTCGCGCGGCGCATACCAACTAGTGAGGGTGGCGGCAAGGACGGACACGGTGGACGAAGAAGACAGAAAACGAAGACGCGTGATCGTGGCCGCAGTCCTGATCGGGCTCGGTTTTTTCGTCATCGCGGGACGCCTGTTCAACCTGCAGGTTCTTCGGGCGGAGGAGTTCACGCAGATGGCCGATCGCCAGCATAAGAAGACGCTCGCGGTGGAGGCGGGACGTGGCGCCATCTACGATCGGAGCGGGAAAATTCTGGCGATCAACATGGAGGTTCCGTCGGTCTTCGGCGCGCCGAAATACGTGTCGGATCCGCGGGCCACGGCCGCCCGGCTCAACCGTGTGCTGAAAACCGATGTGCGACAGCTTGAGTCCAAGCTCACGAGCGAGCGGGACTTCGTCTGGTTGGCGCGCCGGCTCGAACCGGAGCGGGCGGAAGGACTGCAAGGGCTGTCCCTGGACGGCATCGGCGTGATTCCGGAGGGCCGCCGCTTCTATCCCAAGGGCGCCATGCTGTCCCACGTCCTCGGGTTTGCGAATATCGACAACCAGGGCCAGGAGGGTCTGGAGCGGCGCTACGATGCCCAGCTGCGCGGCGAGCGCGGGCATCTCGTCGTGGAACGGGACGCCTTCGGCGGCGCCGTCTTCCCGAAGGAATTGAATTACGTTGCCCCGCTGCCCGGGAAGGATCTCGTCCTGACGATCGACGAAGTCATTCAGTACATCGCCGAACAGGAACTCGATGAGGTGGTCACGCGCACGCGGGCGGCCTCGGGGGTCGTCATCGTGGTGGAGCCGAAAACCGGCGCGATCATGGCCCTGGCGGTGCGGCCGACATTCGACCCGAACGAGCCCAAGGGGGACGCGAACCTGTGGCGGAACCGCACCATCAGCGACTCCTACGAACCGGGCTCGACGTTCAAGTTGGTCACCGCCGCGGCCGCGCTCGAAGAAAAACTGGTCTCTCCGGACGAGCTCATTTTCGGCGAGGAGGGGTCGTTTGCCGTCGAAAACACCGTCGTCCATGACAGCCACAAGCACGGCTGGATGACCTTCGCCCAGGTCCTCCAGAAGTCCAGCAACATCGGCACGATCAAAGTGGCCCAGCGCCTGGGGCCGGACAAGCTGGCCCGGTACGTCAACGCCTTTGGGTTCGGCCAGAAGACGGACGTGGACCTGAGCGGGGAGCAGCGGGGGCTGACCAAGGAGCCGCAGGCCTGGGGCCGCCGCACGCTGGCCTCGATCGCCATGGGGCAGGAGATCGGCGTGACGCCGATGCAACTGGTGATGGCGGTGTCGGCCATCGCGAACGGCGGATCGCTCATGCGTCCTTTCCTGGTCTCGGAGGTCCGGACGCCCGCCGGAGAAACCGTCGCCCGCTTCGATCCGCTCGTCCGGCGCCGCGCCGTCTCGCCGGAAACCGCCGGGGTCATGACCGACATCCTGCGCGGCGTGGTGCTGCCCGGCGGCACCGGTACGTTGGCGGCGCTGCCCGGGTACGACGTGGCCGGCAAAACCGGGACCGCCCAGAAGGCGGACCCGCTGACCGGCGGCTATTCGGCTACGCGGACGGTCAGCTCGTTTGTGGGCTTTCTTCCGGCGAACGATCCGAAGCTCTGCATCCTGGTGATGGTGGATGAGCCGCACACCGTCCATTGGGGCGGGGCCGTGGCGGCGCCCGTCTTCCAGCGGATCGCGGCGCAGGCGGTTCGGCATCTCGGCATCCTGCCGAAAGCGGAGGAGACCCCGATTCTTGCGGCGCGATGAGACTGCGGGATTTGGTGAGACCGCTCGGCGAGGTAGTGATGCACGGCGACCTGGATCGGGAGATCACGGCGTTGACGGATGATTCACGGCGGGTGTCTCCGGGAGGGCTGTTCGTGGCGGTGAAGGGCACACAGGCAGACGGCCATCGGTATCTGCATCAGGCCGTGTCCGCGGGCGCGGGGGCGCTGGTCGTCGAGGCCGGATGCGCGCCGGCCGGCACGCTGGATGCGCTCGGCGTGCCCGTCATTGAGGTCCGCGATTCGCGGCATGTCCTCGGCGTCCTGGCGTCCCGCCTGCTCGGCGATCCGTCGCACCGGCTCAAGATGATCGGCGTGACCGGCACCAACGGGAAAACCACGACGACCTATCTCTGCAAGTCCGTGCTGGAGGCCGCGGGCGCCAGGGTGGGCCTGGTCGGGACTGTGGCCTACTTGATCGGGAACGAGCGGATCGAGGCGACCCACACGACACCGGGCGCCGTGGAGCTGCAGGGGCTGTTCAAGAAGATGGCCGATGCCGCGAGCGACACGGCGGTAATGGAAGTCTCCTCCCACGCGCTCGCGCTCGACCGGACGGCGGGCTGCGAGTTCGGGACGGCGGTGTTCACCAACCTCACGCAGGATCACCTGGATTTTCATGCCGACATGGAAGACTACTTTCAGGCGAAGCTGCGGCTCTTCGCGGGGCTCGGGCCGGAGGGGCGGGCCATCGTCAATCTCGATGATCCCTATGGAACCCGCGTTGCGGAAGCGACCAGGGCGCGCGTCTGGACCTATGCCGTCGATCGGCCGGCCGATCTGCGCGCCGGGGATGTCCGGATCTCGCTGGGAGGCCTGCGCTTCACGGCGCAGACGCCGGCCGGGGCCGTGGCGCTCCGCTCTCCGCTGGTGGGACGCCACAACGTCTACAACATTCTTGCGGCCGTTGGAGTGGGGCTGGAGCAGGGGATCGCCCTGCCGACGATCGCGGCCGGCATTGCCGCCATGACGAACGTGCCGGGACGATTCGAGCGGGTCGAGGCGGGCCAGTCCTTCACGGTGGTCGTCGACTACGCGCATACCGAGGACGCCCTGTTCCGATTGCTCACCACGGCAGAGGCGGTCAAGACGGGGCGGATCATCACGGTGTTCGGCTGCGGCGGCGACCGGGACCGCGGCAAGCGGCCCCAGATGGGGCGGGTCAGCGCGGTCTACAGCGACGTCGTGGTCGTGACGTCCGACAATCCCCGGACCGAGGACCCCGAGGCCATCATTCGTGAAATCATTCCCGGCGTCCAGGCCGGTTTGCGGGAGGCGGGTCGGGGCCGGTACGTCGTCCACGCGGACCGTCGCGCGGCGATCGAGGAGGCGGTGCGGATGGCGCAGCCGGGCGATCTGGTGCTGCTCGCGGGGAAGGGCCATGAGAATTACCAGATCATCGGAACGAACAAGCACCCGTTCGACGATCGCGTGGTGGCGCGCGAGGCGATCGAGGCGCTGACGCGATGACCGTCGCGCTGGAGCCGGCGGGATGCGCGGAATCAACAACGGATGGCACGGTGGCCCTCTTCACACACGCTGACATAGCCGCACTCACCGGCGGCGCGCTCTCCCAGGGCGCGCCTGGAACGGCGGTCCGGCGCGTGTGGACGGATTCGCGGACGGTCCGGCGCGGCGATCTCTTTGTCGCCCTGGCCGGCGAGCGGTTCGATGGACACCGGTTTGTCGCGGAGGCGCTCAGGAAAGGCGCCGTCGGGGCCCTTGTGCGGCATGGATTCAAGCTCCCCGGAACGGCGCTCCTGATTGCAGTTGACGAGCCCCTCCGCGCGTTTCAGGACCTGGCCCGTGCGCACCGGCGGCGGTTCGATATTCCGGTGGTGGCGGTCAGCGGGAGCAACGGCAAGACGACGACCAAGGACATGATCGCCGCCATCCTGGCCGAACGGTTCATCACGCTGAAGACCGAGGGCAATCTCAACAACCACATTGGTGTGCCGCAGACGCTGCTGCGTCTGACGCCGTGCCACGAGGCGGCAGTCATCGAGATGGGCATCAGCGGGCTGGGGGAAATGGCGCGTCTCTGCGAGATCGCGGAGCCGACTCACGGCGTACTGACGAACATCGGCCCAACGCACCTGGAGACGCTCGGCAACGTCCGCACGGTGGCGCGGGCCAAGGGCGAGATGCTCGACGCGCTGCCCGCGGGCGGCACGGCCGTGCTCAATGCCGACGATGCCTTCTACGACGAGCTGTGCGCGCGGGTGCGTGGGCGGGTGCTTTCCTTCGGGTTGTCACGCAGGGCCGACGTGCGGGCCCTCCATGTCGAGACGCAGGGACCGTCCTCCACGACGCTACGCATCGGCGTGCGCGATCGCGCCCGCCCGTTCCCGGTCAGTCTGGCGACGGCGGGCGCGCACAACGTCGCCAACGCGCTGGCGGCCGTGGCGGCGGGCCTGGCCGTCGGGGTCGGCGAGGGCGCGATTCGCGCGGGCCTCACACGCTATCGCCCGGCCGGCATGCGCTCCGAGGTGCGCCGGTGGCGAGGCGTGACGGTGCTGAACGATTGCTACAACGCCAATCCGGCCTCCATGCGGGCCGCCCTCCGGTGGCTGACCGAGGCCAGGGGAACCGGCCGGGCGATCGCCGTGCTGGGCGACATGCTGGAGCTCGGGAGAGAGACCGCGCAGGCCCATCGGGACATCGGTGCGGAGGCGGCGCGTCTGGGAACGGATTATCTGCTGACGGTTGGAGATCTGGCGGCCGGCATTGCGGAAGGCGCGCGGGGGGCAGGGATGCCGACCGACTGTGTCGTTGCCGCCCGGGATCATCGCACAGCGGCGGAGCGGCTCAGGGGGATTCTGCGAAAAGGCGACGTGGTGCTCCTCAAGGGCTCGCGGGGAGCACGGATGGAACGCGTCCTGGAGGCGCTGGGATAATGCTGTACTTATTACTCTATCCGCTCCACACGCAGTTCTCGATCTTCAACGTCTTTCGCTACCTGAGCTTCCGGATCATCTACGCCGCGCTTACGGCGTTTCTGATTGTCTTCGTGCTGGCGCCGCCGGTGATCCGCAAGCTGCAGAGCTACGGCATCGGGCAGAAGATCCGCGAGGACGGCCCCAGCCATCACCAGGCGAAAGGCGGGACGCCCACCATGGGCGGCGTGCTGATTCTGTTCGCGGTGGTCGTCGCCACGCTGCTGTGGACCGACTTGACGAATCGCTATATCTGGCTGGCGGTGTTCGCGATGATCAGCTTTGGCGCGGTCGGGTTCTGGGACGACTATCTAAAGACCGTGCGCGGCAGGAATCAGGGGCTGACGGCCCTCCAGAAAATTGTGGCGCAGGCCGTCGTCGCGCTCGGCATCGGCGCGCTGTTCTATTCGTTGCCGGCGTATTCCACGCAGCTGAGCGTCCCCTTCTTCAAGTCCTTCTCACCCGACATCGGACTTTTCTATATCCCGTTCGCCGTGCTGGTCATCGTGGGGGCCTCCAACGCCGTCAACCTGACGGACGGGCTGGACGGGCTGGCCATCGGGCCGGTCATGGTCGCCGCCATGGCCTACACCGTCGTCGCCTACATCTCTGGACACAAGGTGTTCGCCGACTACCTCCTGATTCCCTACATCGAAGGCTCGGGCGAGCTGGCGATTTTCACGGGGTCCATCCTCGGCGCGAGCCTGGGCTTCCTCTGGTTCAACACCTATCCGGCGTCGGTGTTCATGGGGGACGTGGGCTCGCTGCCGCTGGGCGCGGCGCTCGGCACCGTCGCGGTCATCAGCAAGCACGAATTGCTGCTGCTGCTGGTCGGCGGCGTCTTCGTGATCGAGGCCCTCTCGGTGATTTTCCAGGTGGTGTCGTACAAATCGCGAGGCAAGCGGGTGTTCCTCATGGCGCCCATCCATCACCACTTCGAGCTGAAGGGCTGGGAAGAGCCCAAGGTGGTGGTGCGCCTGTGGATCGTCGCCATGCTGCTGGCCCTGGTGAGTTTGAGCACGTTGAAGCTGCGATGAGCGTGATGATGAACGAGCAGACGTCGTTGGAAGTTGCCGGCAAGCGGGTCGCCGTCATCGGGTTGGGACGGAGCGGCCAGGCCGCCGTCCGCCTGCTCCGGCGCCTGGGCGCGCGCGTGACCGTGGCGGATCAAAAGCCGTCCTCGGAGCTGGCGGCCGCGCTGGGCGGACTGTCCGCCGGAGAAGTGGAGATCCACGGAGCCGGCGCCTATGAGTTGGCGCTGCGAGGTGCGGAGGTGGTGGTAGTCAGCCCGGGTGTGCCGATGGCGCTTGCACCGCTTCAGCGGGCCCGCCAGGCCGGCGTGCGCATGATCGGGGAGCTGGAACTCGCCTCGCGCCATCTCACGGGGAGGGTGCTTGCGGTGACCGGGACGAACGGCAAGAGCACGACAGTGACGTGGATCGGGGAGCTCTTGCGGGGCGCGGGCTATGCTCCGTTCGTCGGCGGCAACCTGGGAACGCCGCTGGCGGAGGCGGCCCTGGCCTCGCTCGACGGCAAGGTCTGGGACCTTGTCGTGGCCGAAGTGTCCAGTTTTCAACTGGAGACGATCGAGACCTTTCATCCGTGGATCGGGGCGATCCTGAACGTCACGCCGGACCACCTTGACCGCTATCCCTCCATGGAGGCGTACGCCGCAGCCAAGCTGCGGCTGTTTGAGAATCAAGGCGACGCGGACTACGCGGTCCTCAATGCCGATGATCCCTGGCTGTCGCGCTCGTCCGTGCGGTCACGTGGCGCCCGGATCGAGTTCAGCCGGACCCGTCCGGTCGAGCGTGGGGTGTGTCTGGACGGGGATGTGATCGTGTCGAATCTGTACGGGCGGCGCGAGGAGGTGTGCCGGGTCGACGCCCTGCAGGTCAAGGGCGTCCACAACATTGAAAACGCGATGGCGGCCGCAGCGGTGGCCGCGCTCGCCGGCTGCCCGATGGACGCCATCAGCCAGGGCCTGCGCGTCTTCCGCGGGATGGAGCATGTCATGGAGGTCGTGCGGGTCCTGCGGGGCGTGGCCTACATCAACGACTCCAAGGGCACCAATGTGGACGCCACGATCAAGGCGCTCGAGAGCGTGCCGGCTCCCGTCATCCTGATCGCCGGCGGACGGGAGAAAGGCGGCGAGTATCCGGGGCTGGCCGAGGCGGTCCGGCGCAAAGCCAGGAGAGTCATCCTGCTCGGCGAGGCGCGCGCCCGCCTGCGCGAGGTTCTGGCGGGGGCCTGCCCGATTACGGAGGCCGCGAGCCTGAGGGATGCGGTGCGCGACGCGGCGAACACGGCGGCGGCGGGCGACACCGTGCTGCTGTCTCCGGCCTGCGCGAGCTTCGACATGTTTGCGGACTACAAGGACCGCGGGCGGCAGTTCAAGGAGGCCGTGCATGAGCTGGGCTGATCAGCAGACCATGACGCTGCGCTGGCCGGACGCCGGCGTGGCCGAGCGTCCCCGGCGCGGGGATCAAACCATCCTGGTGGTGACGCTGCTTCTCGTCGCCGTCGGTCTCGGCATGATCTACAGCGCGAGCGGCGTCATGGCTCACAAGCGGTTCGGCGACGCTTCGTATTTTCTCAAGCGGCAGGCGCTCTGGCTTGCGTTCGGCCTGGTGTGCCTGCTCGTTGTGGCAAGGACCGATCTGAACACCTTGCGGCGCTGGGCGGTGCCCATGCTCTTTCTGGGCGCGCTCGGACTTGTGCTGGTGTTGATCCCCGGCGTCGGCGTGACGGTCAAAGGTGCGCGCCGCTGGCTGCGGGTGGGGATGTGGACGGTCCAGCCGTCGGAATTGATGAAGGTGGGCGTCCTGCTCTACCTGGCCCACTACCTGGAGAAGAAGGGGTCCCGTCTCACCGATTTCTGGCGCGGCTTCATCCCGCCGCTGGTCGTGGTCGGCGCGATCGTGGGGCTCATTCTGATCGAGCCGGACATGGGCACTGCCGCCGTGATCGGGCTGGTGACGCTGGGCCTGCTGTTCGTCGGGGGCGCGCGCCTCGGCCACCTGATGGTGATCGGTCTCGCGGCCCTGCCGGTGCTCTACCTGCTCGTCATGCGGGTGGCCTACCGTCGCCAGCGCATCCTGAGCTTTCTGGATCCCTGGAGCGACCCCGCCGGATCGGGGTTTCAGGTGATCCAGTCGCAGCTCGCGCTGGGCAGCGGCGGCCTGTCCGGCGTGGGACTGGGGGAGGGCCGCCAGAAGCTGTTCTACCTGCCGGAGCCGCACACGGATTTCGTGCTGTCGGCGCTTGGCGAGGAAGCGGGATTCCTGGGCACGATCGCCGTGCTGCTGCTGCTCGGCTGGTTCGTGGCGAGGGGCTTCGCGATCGCCCTGGAAGCCGACGACCCCTTCGCCCGATACCTGGCCCTGGGCGTCTGCTTCTTTGTCGGCTTTCACACGCTGATCAACGTGGGGGTGATCACCGGGTTGCTGCCCACGAAAGGGTTGACGCTGCCGTTCGTGAGTTACGGGGGATCGTCGCTGGTGGTCAACATGATCGGGACCGGGCTCCTCATCGCGGTCTCGCGGCACCGGCCGCCGATTTAGACGCGCCGGATGCGCGTGATCATTGCAGCCGGGGGCACCGGCGGCCATCTGTATCCGGGGGTGGCGCTGGCTCGCGAGTTCGAGCGGCAGATGCCCGGAAGCGACACGATGTTTGTGGGAACGACGCGAGGATTGGAAACGAACGTGGTGCCGAGAGAGGGCTTTGAATTGATCACAATCGCGGCGCGGGGCGTCATGGGCAAGGGTGTGGCCGGGGCGTTGCAAGGTCTGGCCGTGGTTCCGCTCGGTGTGGCGCAGTGCCTGGCGGTCTGCCGGAAGCGGCGGCCCGACCTTGCAATCGGCGTCGGCGGCTATACGAGTCCGCCGCTGATCCTGGCCGCGTTTCTCCTGGGCATCAAGCGCGTCATCGTGGAGCCGAACGTGTATCCGGGCGTGGCCAATCGCGTCCTTTCGCCGATCGCAAATCTCGTGTTCGTGTCCTTTGCGGATGCGGTCCCCTACTTCGGATCGAACAAGACACGGATTGTGGGCACGCCGATCCGGCGGGAGTTTTTGCACGCGCCCATTTTACCGGGAGGGGGGAACGCCGAAGCGCGAGGTTTAACGGTATTAGTTCTTGGCGGCAGCCAGGGCGCCCGCTCCATCAACCGGGCGATGATCGCGGCCGTGCCGGCGCTGGTCGCCGCGAACCCCGGCCTGCGGGTGATCCATCAGACCGGCGAGCGTGACCATGAAGAAGTTGCCGCTGCCTATCGGAAGTATGGGCTCACAGGCCAGGTGGGCGTGGGAGGGGCGTCTGCGGGGCCCCCTCCCACTCACATGGAGGTCGTGCCGTTCCTCTACGACATGCCGCGCGCGTTCCGGCAGGCGGACCTGATCGTGAGCCGGTCGGGTGCGACGACGGTGGCCGAGATCACGGCCTGCGGAAAGCCGGCGATCCTGATTCCGTTTCCCCACGCCATTCACGGGCACCAGGACCGGAACGCCCGCGTGCTGGAGGGGGCCGGCGCGGCCCAGGTGATCGTGGACGCGCGCCTCTCGGGTGAACTGCTGGCGGGCGCGATCTCGGCCCTGCTGGCGCGCCCCGACCGCCTGCGCGAGATGGCACGATGCAGCAAGTCATTGGGACAGGCCGATGCGGCGGAGCGCATCGTGTCTGAATGCCGGGCGCTGGTGAAAGGCTGACGTGCCACGATGTTCAACAAGATTCAACATATTCATTTCGTCGGCATCGGCGGCTCGGGCATGAGCGGCATTGCGGAGGTGCTGCTGACGCTCGGCTATCATGTCACCGGATCGGACATGCATGACTCCGAAGCCGTCCGGCGGATCCGCGCGCTCGGCGGCACGGTGTTCATCGGGCATGACGCCGCACACATCGGCGCGGCGCAGGTGGTCGTAATCTCCTCGGCGGTGTCGTCGGCGAATCCCGAAGTCCAGGCCGCCAGGGCCAAGGTCGTCCCGGTCATTCCGCGCGCCGAGATGCTGGCCGAGTTGATGCGGCTCAAGTACGGCGTGGCCATTGCCGGCGCGCACGGCAAAACCACCACTACGTCGCTCGTCGCGAGCGTGCTGGCGGAAGGCGGGCTCGATCCCACGATCGTGATCGGAGGCAAGGTCAACGCGCTGGGCAGCCATGCGCGGCTGGGGCGCGGCGATTTACTGGTCGCCGAGGCGGACGAGAGCGACGGCTCGTTCATGAAGCTCTCGCCGGCCGTGGTGGTCGTGACCAACGTGGACCAGGAGCACCTGGACTACTACAAGACCATGGAGCGCCTCTGCGAGGCCTTCCTGGAATTCATCAACAAGATTCCATTTTACGGCCTGGCGGTCCTCTGCGCCGACGATGCGCACCTCTGCGCGCTGCTGCCCCGGGTCGCCAAGCGGTATCAGACCTACGGGCTGGCGGCGGCGGCCGATCTCGTTGGCTCAGACGTCGCGCTTCACGGCGGCGTGGCGGAATTCTCGGCGTGTCTGCGCGGAGAGCCGCTGGGGCGATTCCGCGTGGCGATGCCCGGCGTTCACAACGTGCGCAACGCGCTGGCGGCGATCGCCGTCGGCCTGGAGTTGGGCGTGTCTCTCCCGCACATCCGGCAGGCGCTGGAGGGGTTCAAGGGCGTTGAGCGGCGCTTTCAGGTGCTGGGTGAGAAGGGCGGGATCATGGTGGTGGACGACTACGGCCACCACCCGACGGAGATCAAGGCGACGCTCGCCGCGGCCAAGAACGGCTGGGGGCGGCGCCTGGTGGTGCTCTTTCAACCGCACCGGTTTACCAGGACGCGCGACTTGCTGAACGAGTTTCCGCCGGCGTTCCGGCAGGCGGACCACCTGTTCCTGACCGACATCTATGCCGCCGGGGAAGCGCCGATTCCGGGCGTGACCGGCGAGCGGCTCGCGGAAGTCATCCGTGCGGCCGGGGTGCCGCCGATGACGTATGTTTCCCGGAAGGAGCAGCTTGTCGAGACGGTGATCCCGCAACTGAAACCGGGCGATGTAGTGGTGGCGCTGGGGGCCGGCGACATTGGGCAGATCGGCCGGGCGCTCTACGAGCGGCTGGGATGAGGAGCAGGATCGGGATGAGCGAAATCCGGACAGCGCTGGCGGGAGTGAAAGGCGCCGTGCGGTTCCATGAGCCCATGAGCCTTCATACCTCCTTTCGCATCGGCGGCCCGGCGGACGCCTACAGCGAGCCGGAGGACGAGGCCGCGCTGTGCCGTCTGATGGCGCAGGCGCGCAAGGCGAAGGTGCCGGTCTTCGTGCTGGGCGGCACAAATGTATTGGTCCGCGACGGCGGCATCAGAGGGATCGTGGTGCGTCTGACCAGGTTCGACCGGATTGAAGATCACCAGGGCGGGCTCCTCTATGTTGAGGGTGGAGTCGGCATGCCGCGCCTGCTCAAGCACGCGCTGCAACGCAAGCTCGCGGGCCTCGAGTTCGCAGCCGGCATTCCCGGGACGCTGGCCGGGTCCGTTGTCATGAACGCGGGGACGCGGTTGGGAGAGATGAAGGACGTCGTGGAGCGGGTGCGCATGGTGACGTCTGATGGGGAGGTCCGGGAGCTGTCCGCCGACGAGGTGGGGTTCGAGTACCGCCGGACCCGGCTCCCCCGGGGCATTGTGGCGGGGGCCTGGCTTCGGCTTCGCTGGGATCCGAGATCCCGCATGGACATGACGGTCAAGGAGGCGCTGCAACGGCGGAAAGCCACCCAGCCGCTCGCGCTGCCGAACGCCGGCTGCGTCTTCAAGAATCCGGGGGGCGATCCGGCCGGCCTGCTGATCGAGGCGGCCGGCTTGAAGGGCGCGCAGGTCGGCGATGCGCAGGTGTCCACGCTGCATGCCAACTTCATCGTCAACCGCGGCCGCGCCACCGCGCACGACGTCCTGTCGCTGATTCGGAAAGTCGGCCAGACCGTCGAGCAGACAGCCGGCGTGACGCTGCAGCTCGAAGTCAGAATCGTGGGGCAGGCATGAAACTTCTGACCGCCAAGCGCATCGCGGTGTTGATGGGCGGGCAATCGGCCGAGCATGAGATTTCCATCCGGAGCGGCCGGGCGGTGTGGACCGCGTTGATCCAGAAGGGGTACGACGCCATCCCGCTGGAAGTCGATTCCTCGGTCGTCGGACGGTTGCGGGAAGTCCGTGGCCAGATCGCCTTTATCGCGTTGCACGGACCGGGCGGGGAGGACGGCACGATCCAGGGGATGCTGGAGGTGATCCGCATTCCCTATACCGGCTCGGGCGTGCAGGCCTGTGCCCTGGCGATGGACAAGGCGCTGACCAAGATTCTGCTGGAGCAGCGCGGGATGCCGGTTCCGCGCGGGTTCGTGCTGGAACAGGGAAACCGCCGAAAGCCGCTGCCCGGCGGGTTCAAGCTGCCGCTCGTCGTCAAGCCGGTCAGCCAGGGCTCGACGTTTGGCATCACGATCGTCCGCAAGGCCCGCGATCTTCAAAAAGCCCTGGACGCCGCGTTCGTGTATGGGCCAGCCGCTCTGGTCGAAGAATACATCGATGGCCGGGAATTCACCGTCGGGATCCTGAACGACAAGGCGCTGCCGGTGGTCGAGATCATTCCGCAGGGCGGGTTCTACGATTTTGCGGCCAAGTACACTCCTGGCGCCACTGTCTACAAGGCGCCGGCTCCACTGCCGGGCCGGACGGCGAAGCTGCTCCAGGCGCTCGCGCTGCAGGCGCACCGGCGTCTCGGATGCCGGGGAGCCACGCGCGTGGATTTCAGGCTGAATCGTCAAGGGCATCCCTTCCTGCTGGAACTCAACACGGTACCCGGGATGACGGAGACGAGCCTGCTACCCATGGCCGCGAAGGCCGCCCGCCTGTCCTATGAAGACATGGTGGAGGCGATCCTGGAATCGGCCCTCGCGCGCGAGGCCGAATGGGCGCCGCAGAGGCGTCGCGGATGATCAAGCGCGTCCGACAGAACCGCAAGCGAAGCCCGGGGGCGAGGCCCCTGCGCGCAGGGAAGGGCCTGCTGGCGGGCGTGGTGCTGTGGCTGGCGCTTCTTGCATTGGTCGGCGCCGGCGGCTGGTACGGTTGGCGGCAGGCGGGCCCGGATGTGCTGGCCTGGGCGGACCAATTCTTCGAGATCAAGGTCGTGGAGATCACGAGGACGGAGCGCATCTCGCGGGGGGACGTGCTCGCCATGCTCGATCTGGAGCCGGGCCGCGGCTTGTTGCTGATCGATCTGGTGCAGGCGCAGCGCTCCCTGGAGACGCATCCGTGGATCCGGCGCGCCGTGGTCCGGCGGGTGTTTCCCGATACCCTCGCCGTGGAACTCGACGAGCGTGAACCGGTTGCCGTGCTGAAAACCGGGACGGGCGGCCGTGAATTTCTTCTGGACCGCGACGGGACGCTCATCTCCGAGGGCGTGCCGGTGGCCGACGAAGGCCTGCCGGTTCTGATGGGCGTGGATTACGCGGACGCGATTCTGGGGACCGGCGATACGGCGGTGCGTGTCCGCTCGGGTATTGCGCTGGCCGGCCTGCTCGACCGGTCGGGCGTGGGGCGCACGGAAGTGGATCTGCGCCGGCCTGACGACATGGTCGCCTATTATTCGGGGCTCCGGCTGCGGTTCGGCGACGGAGACTTCGGGGACAAGGTGGACCGGTATCGCCAGGTGTCGGATCGCGTGCGCGACCGCTGGGTCGCCCAGGCGAAAGCCGTGCCGGCGGGCCGGGTGGAAGTGGATCTCAGGTTCCAGGACAAGGTCATTGTGCGGGAAGGGAGGTGAGGCTGAGGGTGGCGAAGAAGGATCAAATCATTGTGGGCCTGGACATCGGGACCACCAAGACGCGCGCGATCGTGACGGAGATGCGCGGCGAGGGCGAGGCCCATGTCATCGGAGTCGGAACCAGCCCCTCCCGGGGGCTCCGCAAAGGCATGGTCGTGAACATCGAGAGCACGGTCGACTCGATCAAGCAGGCCGTGGACGCCGCCGAGGTGATGTCGGGGACGCAGATCAATTCGGTGTATGTCGGCATTGCCGGGAGCCACATCAAGGGCGTCAACTCCGAGGCCGCGGTGGCCGTGAAGAGCGGCGAGGTCACGAGGGGCGACATTGCGCGCGCGGTCAAAGCGGCGCGGTCCGCGGCCCTCATCCAGCCCGATCACCGCGTGCTGCACGCGCTCCCACGGGGCTTCATCCTGGACGAACAGGACGGGATCAAGGACCCGACGGGCATGTCGGGATCGCACCTGCGCGTGAACGTGCACATCATCACGGGCGCCGTGACGGCGATTCAGAATCTCGTCAAGAGCGTCGAGAAGGCGGGGCTGGACGTGATCGGCGTCATCCTGCAGCCGCTGGCCTCGAGCGAGTCCGTGCTCACGGACGATGAGCGGGAACTGGGCGTGGCGATGGTGGACATGGGCGGCGGCACGACGGACCTCGCGATCTTCGCCGAGGGCAGCGTCATGCACACGGCCGTGATTCCGGTGGGGGGCAGCCACTTCACCAACGACATCGCGATCGGCCTCAAGACGCCGGTGCCCGACGCGGAGCGAATCAAGACCAAGTTCGGGTGCGCGATGGCCTCCCTCGTGAAAGACGATGAAACAATCGACGTCCCCAGCATGGGGGGGCGGCCTCCGCGCTCGATCTCCCGCCGGGTGCTGGCCGACGTGATCGAGCCGCGCGCGGAGGAGCTGTTCGATCTGGTGGCGCGTGAGATCAAGCGGGCCGGCTACGAAGGGATCGTGGCGGGCGGCGTGGTGATCACCGGCGGGACCTCAATGATGCAGGGTATGACGGATATGGCGGAGCGCGTGCTGGATTTGCCCTCCCGTCTGGGCGTCCCCAGCGGGGTCGGCGGCATGCATCAGCAGGTGGACAATCCCATGTACGCGACGGGCGTGGGCCTGATCCTGCACGCGCTGCACCATCAGGACGATCTGGCCATGAATGGGCGGCGGCACCGGCGCGGGCTGGGGCGGGCCGTCGAAGGGATGAAAGGGTGGTTTCGTGAATTCTTTTAAAAGGGGGGAGACCCATGTTCCAGCTTGACGAGAAAGACATGATTTCGACCGCGAGAATCAAGGTGATCGGCGTGGGCGGCGGTGGCGGGAACGCCGTTAACACGATGATCTCGGCCGGCCTGGACGGGGTCGAGTTCATTACGGTCAACACGGACATGCAGGCCCTGGGCAGTTCGCAGTCGCCCACGAAGATCCACATCGGAAAGAACGGGCTCGGCGCCGGCGCCAATCCCGAAGCCGGGCGCGAAGCGGCGCTCCAGGACGCCGACAAGATTCGCGACGCGCTCCAGGGGGCCGACATGGTGTTCATCACGGCCGGCATGGGCGGCGGGACGGGGACCGGTGGCGCGCCGGTCATTGCCAGCATCGCCCGTGAGCTCAACGCGCTGACGGTGGCGGTCGTCACCAAGCCTTTCCTGTTCGAGCTGGGAAAGCGGACGGCGCGGGCCGAAGAGGGGCTGCGGGAGCTGCGCAAGTACGTGGACACCATGATCGTGATCCCCAATCAGCGCCTGCTGGGGATTGTGGACAAGACGACGCCGCTGAAGGAGGCGTTCAAAGTGGCCGACGACGTGCTCCGGCAGGCGATCAAGGGGATCGCCGACGTGATCACGATCCCGGGGCTCGTCAATGTGGACTTTGCGGACGTGCGCACGGTTATGGGCCACATGGGCCGCGCCGTGATGGGCATGGGCGTGGCGAGCGGCGCCAACCGCGTCACCGCAGCCACCCAGCGGGCGATCTGCAGTCCCTTGCTGGAGGACGGCTCGATCGAAGGCGCGCGCGGAGTCTTGCTGAACATCACGGGCGGGCCGAGCCTATCGCTCCATGAACTTGACGAGGCCTCGTCCATTATCGCCCAGTCCGTGGACCCGGACGCCAACATCATCTTCGGCGCGGTGATCGACGAGCAGCTGGGCGAGGAGGTGGTCATCACCGTCATTGCCACGGGGTTCGAGCGCGACGTGCCGGCCGCCAAGGCGGCGCCCCGGCAGACGCCGCTCCCGACGATCATGCCAGCCAAGGAAGCCGAGGTGCGCGAACTGCACCCCAAGCCGAAGACGATGGACCGTCCGGCCTTTCAGCGGCGCGGTCCCGCGGCGCGCGATCTGGCTGAACGGTCGGACCGGTCGGATCGGCCGATGCTGGCAAGCGA
>JAVHQA010000142.1:0-3322 GCA_036170875.1 Nitrospirales bacterium | reverse complement strand
GGATGTGCCGACGTTCCTGCGTCGGCAGGCTGACTAGGGGGAGACGACCATGCTCAACACACTCGACTCGATCATCACCGTGCCGATTTTTGCCAAGGGGACCGTGGGGGTCTGCCACTATTTCGGGACGAAGATCGCGCCCGGCCCGCCGGCGACCTCGATCAGCGGGCCGTCCGTCCGCGTGGTCACCGTGCGGCAGGTTCACGGCACGGAGGTGCTGGCGATCGATCGCCGGACCGTGGCGGCCTCGGGCAGCTATGACGCGATCGTGACGAATCAGCTGGGAGTTCTGGTGGCGGTGGAGACGGCGGACTGCGTGCCCATCCTCCTGCTCGATTCGTCGCGGGGCGTGTATGCCGCCGTGCATGCGGGCTGGCGGGGGACGCTGGGCGGCATCGTAGCGAAAACGGTCAGGGTGATGCAGGATCGGTTCGGCTCCCATCTCCGATCGATCCGGGCGGCCATCGGGCCCTCGATCGGGGTGTGCTGCTACGAAGTCAACGGGACCGTGCTGGCGCCGCTGAAGCGGGGCTTTCCGTATTGGGCCGACGTCGTGGAGAACGTGAAGGGGGCAAAGGCCCATCTGGATTTGCGCGGCTTCAACCGTCGCCAGCTGGAGGAGGCCGGCATCAGCGCGGACCGGATCGAGACGGTGAACCTCTGCACGGCCTGTCACCGGGATCTCTTTTACTCGTATCGCCGTGACGGCGCGAGGACGGGCCGCATGATGAGCGGAATCGGGCTGACGGCCGTTCTGTCCTGACACACGCCGCCCCGTTGTACAATAGAGCAGCGGGGGGACGGGCATGAACGGCGGGGAGGCAAACAGGAGACGAGCCGCCGGTGAGTTTCAAGAACGGCTGGATGCGGTGCTGGCGCGGATCGAGCGAGCAGCCCGTCGCGCCGGCCGTGATCCTGGCGCGGTCACACTCGTTGCTGCGTCGAAGACCGTTCCTGTCGAGCGTGTGCTGGAAGCGGTGGTGTGCGGGTGTCGGATATTCGGTGAGAACCGTGTCCAGGAGGCACTGGGCAAGATCGACGCCCTGAAGAGTGAGGCTGGAATCGAATGGCATTTCATCGGCCCGCTCCAGCCCAACAAGGTCACGCATGCGATCGGCCGGTTCGCGCTGCTCCATGCCGTGGATCGGCTGGAGGTGGCCGAACGCCTCGATCGCGCCGCGAGGGAGCGCGGGATCACTCAGCGCGTTCTCCTGGAAGTGAACGTGTCGGGCGAGACGACGAAGCACGGATTCAACCCCGCTGATCTGGCGGGCACGGCCGAGCGGATGGGGGCATTGGCGGGAGTTCGGGTCCTTGGGTTGATGACGATCCCGCCGCTCGCGAACAAGCCGGAAGACGCACGGCCCCATTTCCGGCGTCTGCGCGAGCTGGCGGCTCAGGTGGAGTCACTGGGGATACCGGGCATCTCGATGAAGGAGTTGTCCATGGGCATGTCCAGAGATTTTGACGTGGCGATTGAAGAAGGGGCGACAATGGTTCGGGTCGGCACGGCGCTGTTTGGGCCGCGTCCTGTCAGATAGGAGAGCATGTTCAAACTCGCAATCATCGGTGGTGGCAACATGGGTGAGGCTCTGGTGGCCGGCCTGTTGGCGGACGGCATTGCGACGCCGTCCGGGCTGTGGGTCACGGACGTCGCCGCCGAGCGGCTTGCGGCGCTGCGCCAGCGGTACGCCATCCGGACCGGCAGCGACAACGGCGAGGCGGCGTCCTGGGCGAGTGTGGTCGTCCTGGCGGTCAAGCCCCAGATCATGGATCACGTCCTCGACGAGCTCAAGGACCGCCTCTCCGAACAGACGCTGATCATCTCGATCGCGGCCGGGATTCCGTTGTCCCGCATCGCGGCGAGGCTGGGAGGGACGCGCAAGCTGGTGCGGGTGATGCCCAACCAGCCCTGCCTCATTCGCGCCGGGGCATCGGCCGTGGCTGTTGCGTCCTCCGTGTCATCGGAGGAACGGGCCCAGGCCGTCCGTTTGTTCGAAGCCGTGGGCAAAGTGGTCGTGGTGGAAGAGCGGCTGATGGACGCGGTCACCGGCCTCAGTGGCAGCGGCCCGGCCTATGTTTTTCAGATGATCGAAGCGCTGGCGGACGGGGGCGTCAAGATGGGCCTTCCGCGCGACACGGCGTTGACGCTGGCGGCCCAGACGGTGTTCGGCGCGGCCAAGCAGCTGATCGAGACGGGCGAGCACCCGGCGCAGTTGAAGGACAAGGTCGCCTCGCCCGGCGGGACGACCATCGCGGGCCTGCACGCGCTGGAGACGGGCGGTCTCCGTTCGGCGTTGATCTCGGCGGTCGAAGCGGCGACGAAGCGGTCGGAAGAATTGGGCAAGGAGTAGAGGCTGATGTTCGTCGCGGGCAATGTATTCACGGCCCTGGCCTCGGTCCTGCACATGCTGCTGCAGGCCTACATCTGGGTGGTGATCATCCGGGCGCTGATCAGCTGGGTGAATCCGGATCCGTGGAACCCGATCGTCCAGATGCTGAACCGTCTGACCGATCCGTTGCTGGAGCCGATCCGACGCAAGATGTTCCGGATGATGGGCTATGGCGGCATGGGCCTCGATCTTTCGCCGCTGATCCTCATTGCGGCCGTCTATTTTCTGGATTTCTTTCTGGTGGGGACATTGGCCGATATCGGAATGCGAATGAGGTAGGCCCAAGTCGAGGGCCTTAGGGGAAGGGGGATGGTATGAAGATCACGCCGCTGGACATTCAACAGAGGGAGTTCAAGGGCCGGTTCCGGGGGTATGACCGCGAAGAGGTCCAGGCCTTTCTGCTGTCCGTCTCCCAGAGCGTTGAAGAGTTGTTCAAGGAGAATGTCGCGCTGAAAGAGCATGCCGACAAGCTGTACCAGGAGGTGGGCGAGCTGCGGAAGAAAGATGCGAGCCTCAACGAGCTGCTCGTGACCACGCAGATGATGACGGAGAGTCTCAAGGAGACGGCCCGCAAGGAAGCCGACCTGATCCTCCGGGAGGCGGAGATGAAGGCCGAGGATCTTCTGAAGAGCGCCCATGTCGATTTCCGGACACTCCAGCGGGACATCCTGGATCTGCGCAAGGAGCGGATGCTGGCGCTGGAGAAGCTGCGGTCCCTGCTACAAACGTTCTCCAGGATGATCGAGATGGAGGAGATGGACGTGAACTCCGTAATGAGCGAAGGCTCCCTCAAGAATATCGCCGGTGGCCGGTAAAGCTACTGTTCAGCCGCAGGCCACTCTGTCCGTCCGCGTCCAGCCCCGTGCCTCCCGCAACGAGGTGGCGGGCCTGGTCGGCGAGACGCTCAAGATCAGATTGACGGCGCCTCC
>JAVHQA010000141.1:0-2625 GCA_036170875.1 Nitrospirales bacterium | reverse complement strand
CATTCAAATCGTATTCGATGCTGGGTCTCTTCCTGCTTTTTTGTATTGGAGTTGATCCTGCCGCTGCGGCCGAGAAACACGCGACATCGGAGCCGGTTTTGGATCTCGCCACGCTCGTGCGCGAAGCCACAGAGAACAATCCTGAGATCAAGGCGGCCCGGCAGCGCTGGGAGGCGGCCAAGGCGGTCGTGCCGCAGGTCCAGACGCTTCCCGATCCGAAGCTCCAGATCGGGTATCAACGGATGCCCATGATAGAGCCGCTTCAGGGCGCGATGTACGGGTTCGGGCAGGAGATTCCGTTCCCCGGCAAGCTGGGGCTCAAGGGAGAGGTCGCGTCGAAGGAGGCCGAACGTTTTGAGCAGGAGTACCTTGCCGCCCGGCTCCGTCTGGTCGCCCGCCTGAAAGAGGCGTACTTTGCGCTGCATTTCGCGCACAAGGCCATCGAGATTGTGGAGCTGAACAAGCTGCTCCTGATGCAGTTCGAGAAGACGGCGAGCGCCCGATACAGCGTGGGCCAGGCCGCGCAACAGGATGTGTTCCGCGCCCAGGTGGAGCTGTCGCGGGTTCTGGACCGGCTGGCGGTGCTCGAGCAACAGAAGGAAAGCCTCCATGCAGCGATCAACCGCCTCTTGAACCGGCCTCCCGCGGGATCCCTCGGGAAGCCGGAGGAAATTCTGATGACGTCCATCACGCCGTCTCTGTCGGATCTGAGCAAGCGGGCCGACGATTTCTCGCCCATCTTGCTGGCGTCGGCGAAAGGGGTCGCGCGCGGGGAGCAGGCGGTGTCGCTGGCCCGGCGCGAGTATTTTCCCGATTTCGATGTGAGCGCGCTCGGCCTTCGCAATGACCGCATCAGCGAGAACGGGTATCAGGTGATGCTCGGCATCCGGATTCCCCTCTTCTACGAAACCAAGCAGCGGCAGGGGGTGAACCAGGCGCTTGCGGGCCTGTCCGGCGCCAGGGAAGACCTTGTTGCCACCCGCCAGGACCTTCTGTTCCAGGTCAAGGACTTCTTCGTGCAAGCCCAGCGGGCCGAGCGCCTGGTGAATATCCTGAGGGACGCGATCATTCCGCAGGCCAACCTCGCACTGCAATCAGCGCAGGCGGGCTATGCGGTCGGCAAGGTAGATTTCCTGACGCTCCTGAACAGCCTGCTCACGTTGCAGGAGAGCGAGTTGGAACTGCACGGCGAGATGGTGGCGCATGAGAAGGCAGTGGCGAGGCTGGAAGAGCTGACGGGTGGGTCGTTGAGCGGCCCGGCGCAAGGCGGGGGCGCACGGCCATGACACGCCGGGCGCTGGTCATCGTGGTGACGTTCCTTGTGATCGTCGGGTTGGCCGCCGCGTATTGGCTGGTCAACCGAGAGCCGGAACTTACGCCGGCTGGTTCGCGGCCCGGCTCCATGGCCGGCATGCCCGGCATGGAAAAAAAGGAAGTGGCGACGCCCACACCGGCCGAGATGCCGGGGATGGTCACGATTGCGCCCGAGCGCCTGCAGTCGATCGGCGTCAAGTTCGAAGAGGCGGCGCGGCGGTCGCTCGACAAGGTGATCCGCACCGTCGGACGGGTCGAGATCGACGAGCGGCTCATCGCCCGCGTGAACATCAAGTTCGATGGGTGGATCGATACGCTGCTGGTCAGCGCGATCGGCGACCATGTGGAAAAAGGACAGAAGCTCTTCACCATCTACAGCCCTGATCTGGTGGCCACCCAGGAGGAGTACCTGCTGGCCATGCAAGGGGTCAGGGAGCTGGGCGCGAGCGAATTTCCGGAGGTGGCGCGGGGCGCCAAGAGCCTGCTGGAGGCGACCCGGCGCCGGTTCCAGCTCTGGGACATCACGGAGAACCACATCCGCGATCTGGAGAGCACTGGCAAGGTGCTGAAGACGCTCCCGATGCATTCTCCCATCACCGGCACCGTGATCCGGATGGAGGCGCGAACGGGCACCCACGTGACGCCCGGCACGGAGCTCTACATGATCGCCGATCTCTCCCATATCTGGATCCTGGCGGACATCTACGAGTACGAGCTGCCCTTCATCAAAGTCGGGCAGGAGGCCACGGTGACGCTCACCTACGATCCGCGGACCGTGCTCAGGGCACGCGCCAGCTTCATTTATCCGACGCTGGATCCGCAGACCAGGACCGCCAAGGTGCGGTTCACGCTGGAGAACCCTGGCGAAAAACTCAAGCCTGATATGTACGCCAACGTGGAGCTGAAGATCCCGCTCGGGGTCAGGCTGGCCATTCCACGGGATGCGATTCTCGAATCGGGAGAGCGGCACGTGATTTTCATTCACCACGGAGGCGGCAAGCTGGAGTGGCGGAACGTGAAGCTCGGCGCGCAGGCCGGTGACTGGGTGGAGGTGGTGGAAGGGTTGAAGGAAGGCGACCACATCGTGACGTCGGCGAACTTCCTGATTGACTCCGAAAGCCAGTTGAAGGCGGCCGTGGGCGGCATGGCTGGGATGAAACATTAAACGGCATCTTCGTAGGGGCGAGGCGTTGCCTCGCCCTTGATCTGGGCGACCCGCCGGGTCGCCCCTACCAGGTAGACGCATGGTTTCAAAGATCATCGAATTCTCCGCCCGGAACCGGTTCATCGTGTTCCTGTTCGTCTTCGGCC
>JAVHQA010000140.1:0-12957 GCA_036170875.1 Nitrospirales bacterium | reverse complement strand
CTGCACCACACCGGAGCCGCTTCGTCAATTTTCAACTAAGGATGGCACACCTTCCTGCCCACCGCACGCGGTTGTTAGACGCTAGCTACTTTTTTGTGATCATCAACACTATCCCTTCGAAAGGGGCATCCTTTAGCTTTGTGTATGATGCTGATACAGAATAACCGGGACCTAAATCTTTGCCAGCCTCCTTTTCTAGACCTTTCTTGAAATCATCTGTGAATGGGGCTAGTGAACCCAATGGGTAATAACTACCCACTATTAGAATGGCCGGAGGACTGCTACTCCCATCATACAGTGGCTGGATTGAAAGTCCGAATCCAGTTTGAGTATTAAAAGCCATCACACCCGTACCGGTATCGTGAGGTGACAGTTGCACTTTCCATTCTTGGGGATACGCTAATTTTCGAGCATATGTTTCCCACTCGGCCTTATGAAGGCTAAAAATGTTGTCAGCGTCTTCTTTACTAACAATGGTCTCGGCGTGTACTACGGCTATGAATAGCAATAGTGGCAGTAAGAAGAAGGTGTATTTCATAACACTTCTCATCAAGTTGGGTGCCGTCTAACTCGTGAGTTTACCGCAACACCTTACTGAGTCAAGCCTTTCCCTCCCGACATGTGCAGGTGTGTCAATGCAGTCTCGGGCCTTGGTGTCTTCCGTGCCGATTTAGCGGCGCGGAGCACTCGGCCTGTGGGCTCTCTTCATCCTCCAAAGCGCGCAGGCGTTGGGGCAATGATTGTAAGGGCACGGCGCGCCGTGCCCTTACGCTGTGTGCGGATTGTGAAGGGCTCCTCCAAGCGCGTTTGACTTGGGGGCTTCCCGCGCATAGAATCGTTGAAACGATGGGAGCAGCGCTGTGCGAGGAAAAGCCAAGAGAAAAGCCCCTGAAATTGTTTTCCGGGAAGGCAAGCCTTCGGCGGTCATCCTGGCCATAGACGAGTACAAGGAGATAATGGAGCGGCTTGAGGATGTGGAGGACCTCAAGATGCTCGAAGCGATGAGGCGCAAGCCTCTCAAATTCAAAACCTTGGAGACGTTTCTGAAAGAGCGACAGCCTCGCGCGCATGCATGAAGTCCTGCTGGAGCGGGGTGCGGAGCGCGACCTCAAGGGGCTTCCTCAAGCAGAGTTCCACCGGCTAGTTGCCCGCATCAAAGCCCTCGGCGAGGAACCTCGGCCCTCGGGGTCCCGAAAGATTACCGGCTCGAAGAACGATTGGCGTATTCGGGTGGGAACCTATCGCGTGATCTATGAGATTGACGAGAAGGCGAAAGCCGTCAAGGTGATGCGTGTCCGTCATCGGCGAGAGGCCTACCGCTGATCGATGGGGCGAACAGAGAATTTACCGGTGCTGACGCTTGCAATGGGGCCAAACCTGTTCGTGGGTGAGGGCTTTCCTGCGGTCAAAGAACCGTTCCCGATCCTCAGCAAAGCGGACGAGTAGCCGGTCTTCTTCGCGTTCCGAAGGTTCTTTATCTGAGCGCTTTTTCATTTTCAACGGGTCCCCCTCACCCGAACCCTCTCCCTCAAGGGGCGAGGGCATCGAAAACGGGGTCAGGCACATTTTCTCGGAAGAAAGTGAGCCAGACCCCACTGCCATAGCGTCCCTACTCTTTCTTCGTCGGCTCGAGGATTTTCTCGCCCCGGAGGAACACGGCGAAGATGGCCTGCGAGGGGCAGGCGTCGAGACAGAGGCGGCAGGTTTCGATGCAGCGCGATGAGTCGAACTTGAACGGCGGCGTGGAGAGCCAGGCGCCGGTCGGGCAGACCGGGATGCAGATCGCGTTGTGGGTGCAGCGGTCGGGGTGGCGGACCAGGTGATCGCGTTTGATCAGCATCGGTTTGACTCCTTCGAACAGGGCCCGCGAAAACAGCTCAAAGATGTCCTTCGCCGGCGTCGTCATGGTTGCAAGGGATCGAATTGTTTCTTTGGCGGCGCGTGTCCGGGCATGAGGAGCCGCTCGACGACCTGCCCTCCAACGACGTGCTTCTCGACAATCTCGGTCACGTCCGCCTCGGTGCCGGCCCAGTACCAGACACCTTCCGGGTACACGACAATGCTGGGCCCGTACTCGCAGTGATCCAGGCAGCCGGCTTTATTCGCCCGTACGATGCCCTTCAGCCCCAGCCGATCCACTTCCTTCTTCATGAATTCCTGCAGCTTCACAGACCCGCTGTCCGCGCAGCAGCCCCGGGGATCGCCCTTGGGACGCTGATTGATGCACATGAAGATGTGGCGCTTGAAGGCGGGCATGTCAGCCGCGGCGGGATTCGAGCGCGCGGGCGAGGGCCGACACCTCGTCGGGTTTCAGCAGGGTCTGCTTGAGCGCGTTGGCGGCGATCATGGCCGCGATCTCCTTCACGCGCAGCATTGCCCGGTCGAGCTGGTCGGCCTGGCCGAGCGCCGAGGTGGTCCCTTTCGACAGCTTGTCGAACTCACCCTTGATGTCCCGGAAGTCGCGCTGGAGATTCTTTTCGACGGAGCAGGCGTCGCAGTACCACTTGGGGCTCAGGTCGGCGCTCGGCGAGAGCCGGTCGTAGACGCGTCCGAAGAAGTCGCGGCCCAGCGAAACCTTCATGAGCGGGACGTCGGTGGCGCCGCAGCCGTCGCATTTGCCCGCCGACGGCGGGGCGGTGTTGGCGTTCAGCATGAGTCGTTCACCCTCCCAAGGCGGTCGAATCTTACACCAAAACGTTGTAGGGGCGCAATTCATTGCGCCCGCATTTCGGGTACGATTGGGCGTGATTCATCACGCCCCTGCGTTTCCCTCTTGTGATTCCGCCTCTGAATCGAACACAATGAAGAACATGAGCTTGCGATTTGTCATTGTGCTCCTGGCGGAGTTCGCGTTTTGCGTCTCGACGGCGCAGGCACTCGAACTGGACGCGGCGGCGGAGGCGAAGCGATTGGAGGCCGGCCTCACGAGGCTCTGCGGTGTGTGGGACTGGACCGTGCATTCCCATACCGCGAATCACCGGGAGTCCAAGGCGATGATCGTCCTGCCGTCGGCTCAGGCGGCCGGCATTGAAGGGCCGTCGCCGACGGAAATTCGGATCTACGGCGATGCCGTGTATTTTCGGTGGGACTTCCCCGGCGGGTATCAGGAAGACAGCATGCTGCTCATCGAAAACCGGCGCTTGGAAGGCACATTTCGCACGTCGACCGGCGCCGTTGGAGCAATCAATGGGAAAAAGCTGTCGTCTTGCCAGCCCGCGGCGTCGGGGGGCGCAGTCAAGCCGGAGGGCAAGCCATGATCATCGGCGTGCCCAAAGAAATCAAGGACCATGAGTTTCGCGTCAGCCTGACGCCGGGAGGCGCTCGGGTGCTGGCGCAGGCGGGGCACCTGGTGCTGGTGGAGGCCGGGGCGGGTGTCGGCAGCGGGCTTGAGGATGAACAATACAAAGCAGCCGGGGCCGAACTGGTCGTGGACAAGCCGGCCCTGTTCGAGCGCGCCGATCTCATTGTCAAGGTCAAGGAGCCGCTGGAATCGGAGTACCCGCTCTTTCGAAAGGGCCAGGCGCTCTTCACCTACCTCCACCTGGCGGCGGACCGGCGTTTGACCGAGGCCTTGCTGGAGAGACAGGTCTTTGCCATCGCCTACGAAACCGTCGAGCGGCCCGACCGCAGTCTGCCGCTTCTCCAGCCGATGAGCGAGGTGGCCGGGCGGCTGTCGGTGCAGATCGGCGCGCATTATCTGGAGCGCACGCAGGGCGGCCGCGGCGTGCTGCTTGGCGGCGTGCCGGGCGTTGCCGCCGGGAAGGTCGTGGTGCTCGGCGCGGGCGTGGTGGGGACGCAGGCGATCCGGATTGCGGTCGGCTTGGGCGCGCAGGTGACGGTGTTCAATCTGGACCGGGGCCGGCTGGCAGCGCTGGATGCGCTCTATCAGGGGCGGGTCGTGACGATGGCCTCGGATCCGGCCTGGGTCGAAGCGGCGGTATTGGAGGCTGATCTCGTCATTGGCGCCGTGATGGTGACGGGCGCCCGGACGCCTGTCCTGGTGAAGCACGAAACCGTGAGCCGGATGAAAAAAGGGGCGGTGATCGTGGACGTGGCGGTGGATCAGGGGGGCTGCGTCGAGACAACCAGGCCGACGTCCCACTCCGATCCGGTCTATGCGGTGGACGGGGTCCTGCACTATGCCGTGCCGAACATTCCCGGCATTGTGCCGCATACCTCGACTTTTGCCTTGACCAACGCGTCACTTCCCTTTATTCTGCGTCTGGCTGGGTCGGGGCCGGAGCAGGCGGTCCGGGCCGACCCGGTTCTCGCGAAGGGTCTCAACCTTGCCCATGGCCGGGTGACTTGCCGGGGAGTGGCAGAGGCCCATGGTATGCCGTTTAATCCTTGAGTCGGGGCGTAGCGCAGCTCGGTAGCGCACTGCGTTCGGGACGCAGGGGTCGGAGGTTCAAATCCTCTCGCCCCGACCAAGGGATCAAACCTCCAGTGTTCATTCCTTCATGACTCCTTCTCCTCAAGAGCCTTCCGACCTCATCGCTGCTGAAATCCTTGTCTCCGGGATGGTGCAGGGTGTTGGGTATCGCTTCTTTACGCAGCGTGCGGCGGAAGAGTTGCACTTGTCCGGTTGGGTGCGCAACCTCCCGGACGGGCGGGTGCAGGCCGGGGTGGAAGGGCCGCGCCCGCGCGTTGAAGAGTTGCTCGCCCGTCTCCGCGCCGGGCCGCGTCTGTCCTCGGTGACCGACGTCGCGGTGACCTGGAAGGCGGCCGACGGAACGGCACGCGGCTTTCTGGTCAAGCCGTGATCTGGGCGGCATGATGGAAGGAAAAGATTTTCCCGGTTTGTTTGATTGACACGTCTTCCCCCGTCCTCCTATACTCTGCCCCCACATGAACTACAAAAAGCTCATCCGCGAGGTGCCGGACTTCCCCAAGGCGGGGATTTTGTTCTACGACATCACGACGCTGCTCAAAGACCGCGAGGCATTCAAGAGCATCATCGGGGACCTGACGGCCCTCTACCGGACGCACAAGGTGGCCAAGATCGTCGGGATCGAGTCGCGGGGGTTCATCCTGGGGGCGCCGCTGGCGCACCAGCTGGGCGCCGGCTTTGTGCCCGTCCGGAAGCCGGGCAAGCTGCCGGCCGATATCTTCGAGGTCACGTACAACCTGGAATACGGGTCCAATTCGCTCGCGGTGCACCGGGACTCGATTGCGATGGGCGAGCGGGTGCTGATCGTGGATGACCTGCTCGCGACCGGCGGGACGGCTGCCGCGACGGTCAACCTGGTCCGCCAGCTCGGCGGGGACATTGTGGGGCTGGCCTTCCTTGTCGAACTGCTGTCGCTCAAGGGGCGCGCGCAGCTCGACGGCTGCGAGATCCAGTCCCTGATCCAGTACTGACGCCGATGGTGACCCACCGCATCTCGTCTGGCGGCGTCGTGTTTAGGCCGGCCGGGGCGGCGCACGAGGCGGCCCAGGTCGCCTTGATCCGGGTGGCCCGCTCCGAGGGTTCCGCATGGGCACTGCCGAAAGGCTGGGTCGAAAAAGGGGAAGATCTCGAGCAGACAGCCGTGCGGGAAGTGCGGGAAGAGACCGGCCTGGACGCCCGGATCCTTCGCAAGCTGGGCGAGATCACGTATGAGTTCTATTCCAGGGCTGATCGGAGCCGCATGCTCAAGACGGTGCACCTGTTCCTGCTGGAATGTCTCGGCGGCGACACGGCCGACCATGACGACGAAGTGGAGGAAGTCCGCTGGTTTCCGCTCGGCGACGCGGTGAAGACGCTGACGTACAAGAATGAGCGCGACATGCTGGAAAAAGCTGTGAGTCTCATCCAAGGAGGAGGGCAGAGCGCATGACATCGAAGTCCAAGCCGCGCCGGGCGGTGAAAGCCGTGAAGCCGGCAAAGGCGGCGGCAAAAGCCAAGATCAAGGCCAAGCCCAAGGCTAGGACCCCGGTCAGGGCTCACGCCAAGGCCACCGCACCCGCCCCCAAGGCGAAAGTCGCGCCGGTCGTGAAGGGCGCGGCATCCAGCCTGCGGAAGGATATTCTTCGGAAGATCTTGACAGCCCGTCGGCAGGAAGTCATGAAGGAGATCGACGGACTCCTCGGCAACCGCATGTCGGATGAGTACCAGCGGCGCGTGGACTCGGCGCCCGATGTCGGCGATCAGGCGCTCCTCGATACCGAACGGGTCCGGGACATTTCCATTCTGGAGATGCGCAACAGGATGCGGGAGCAGATCGACGAGGCGTTGGTCAAGCTCGAAGAAGGGACCTATGGCCGCTGCGCCGATTGCAAAGTTGAGATCAGTGAGAAACGGCTGAGCACGGTCCCGTTCGCCCGGCGGTGCGTCGCGTGCCAGTCCAAGCAGGAGATCATCGAGAAGATCGCAATGGAACCGGAGGAGCCAGAGCAGTGATCGCATGAGAGCGCCTCTCCTCGCGATCGTCCTGGCCGGTCTGGCGGCGGCGGCGCCAGCCTGGGCGTTGACCGGCGATGAGGAGAACAGCGTGTCGATCTACCGGCGCCTCAACGCCGGCGTCGTCAACATCACCAACCGGGCCGTCGCCTACGATTTTTTCTTCAACCCGGTCCCCAGCGATTCCTCCGGCTCCGGCTTTATCCTCGATACCCAGGGACATATCCTGACCAATCACCATGTGGTGCAGGGCTCCCAGCGGCTGGAAGTCAGCCTGGCTGACGGGTCCAAATGGATCGCGAAGCTGGTCGGGGCCGATCCCGTGACCGATCTGGCGGTCGTGCAGATCAAGGCCCCTCCGGAAACGCTGACCGCGCTGTCGCTGGGCGATTCCTCCGCTCTTCAGATCGGCCAGAAAGTGCTGGCCATCGGCAATCCCTTCGGGCTCGAGCACAGCCTCTCGGCGGGGATCATCAGCTCGGTGCGAAAGTTTGTGAAGACCGGCGCGACGGAGCTCGAGGACGTTATCCAGACCGACGCCGCTATCAATCCCGGCAATTCGGGAGGCCCGCTGCTCGATTCCGACGGGCGGGTGATCGGGATCAACACGGCGATCTTCTCGACCTCCGGGGGCAACATCGGTATCGGGTTCGCCATTCCGGTCAACACTGCGAAACGGGTGGTGGCGGATATCCTGACCCGCGGCTACGTGATCTATCCCTATCTGGGCACCGAGACGCAGACGCTGACGCCGGCCGTGGCCCGCGCGCTTGAGCTGTCGGTGGGACAGGGCGCCATCATCGTCCGTATCGCGAGGGGCAGCCCCGCGGCCAGGGCCGGGCTGCAAGGCGGAACGCGGCAGGTCATCATCGGGAATGCGATCGTGGCGATCGGGGGAGACATTGTCACCGCTGCGGACGGCGTGAAGATCCAAACCTCGGAGGCTTTGCGGCGGATGATCCGCAAGCACCAGCCCGGCGAGATTATGAAGCTGGAGGTCCTCAGGCAGGGGAAGCGGCTGGAAATCGACGTGAAGCTCTCGGAGCAGCCTCGATAGGAATCGATGTCCACGGTGATAAAACGTGCTGTCGTGCTGTGCAGCGGCGGGCTGGACTCCACGGTGGCGGCCGCCGAAGCCCGTGCCGCGGGGTATGAACTCTATCTGCTCAGCGTGAACTATGGCCAGCGGCACGCTGTCGAACTGGCGCGGATGCCCGAGATCGCGTCGGCGCTCGGCGCCAGGCGCCATTTGGTGATGGACGTCGATCTCCGCGCGATCGGCGGGTCGGCCCTCACCGATGCCGTCCCGGTCCCCAAGGATCGTCCGGACGAGGCGATCGGCGCCGGCATCCCTCCCACGTACGTCCCGGCCCGCAACACCATCTTTCTTGCGCTGGCCCTGGGGTGGGCGGAAGTGCTGGGCGCGGACGCGATTTACATCGGCGCCAACGTGCTCGACTACAGCGGCTATCCGGATTGCCGGCCTGAATTTCTCGAGGCCTTCGAGGCCCTGGCCAAGCAGGGGACGAAGGTCGGCGCGGAAGGCGGGCGCATTCGCGTGGAGGCCCCCTTGCTCCGGATGACCAAGGCGGATATCATCCGTCGGGGGGTGGCGCTCAAGGCGCCGCTCCAACTGACCCATAGCTGCTACGATCCGGACAGGCAGGGGAGAGCCTGCGGGCGCTGCGACAGCTGCCGCCTGCGGCGCAAGGGCTTTGCGGAAGCGCAGGTGGCGGACCCCACGCCCTATGTCCAGCAGTAGAAAGGAAACGGCCCGTGTACGGCATCTCCCCTGAAGAGTTCTTCATGTACCTGACCATCGGGCTGATCTTCGTGATCCCGATTTCGGTCAGGATATATCGGTGGATCATGCTCGGCCGGCTCAAGGCGCAACTCCGGGACAAGGGGCAGACGCCGTGAGGCTTTCTGCGCGCCTTTTGTGCGCGCTCGTCGGGCTCACACTCTTGCTGGCTGTGCCGCCCGTCGATGCGGCACCGCCGTCTGTTCCCGACAGCGAGTTTACAGCCCTGTTCATCCGTTACTACAGCGCTGTAAAAAAGGGGCGGTGGGACGAAGCGCTGGGCCTTCTGCACGAGCGTCTGAAGAAGGCGATCAATGTTCAGACGCCGAAGGAACTCGCCGTCCGGGACGTTGTGGCGCAGCAAAACCTCATCGATGGATTCCGGCGGTACGACAATCTGGAGGTGGCCAAGACCGAAGTTGACCTGACCTCCATAAAAGGAGCCGTCACGGCGTCTGGAGACGGCAACGTGGCGGGCCAGGTGGTGTATGACCTCGTCGTCTTTCCCGCCCGGGCCGGCCCGTCCACTGATGTACCGCGTGGTCATGGACGTGGGCCTTGCGCAGGGACAGATCATTCGGCTGAGCCAGGCGTCCATGGTGCGCATCGACCCCGGCGCCCGTGGCGACGTGCTGTAACTTTCCCTTCCTTGACCCTCCCGGCTGATTCTGGTTACATACGGATTCGTGGCCTCCTCGCAATTCAAACGGGCGCAGGCGAAGGCGCGGCAGGAGATGAAGCGCCGGGTCGCCGAGATCCAGGCCCGCGTCCCCAAGGGCATCGACTACGCCTTTGAATCGCTGTTGCAGGAGCAGCCCGACCTGTCGCTGAAGATGGAAGGCGCGCTGGAGGAAGTGTTGCGCATGGTGGAGACGATTGACGGAGAGATCGAGGAGGTCTCGAGCGTCGCCGAGCTGGAGCGCCTGGCCCGGCGCATCGAGTTCATTGAGGAGCAGTTCGAGGATGTCGAAGCCGAGCTCTACAGCCGTCCCCGGCGTCGCCGGAAGCACCGGCCCAATCTGTTCGATTTCTTCCGGCAGGCGGCCGGCGGAGGCGGGAGCGACGGATCGTCGGATCCGCAGGGCGAGGTACGGACCGCGGCCGAGGCCTTTGCCGTCCTCGGCCTGGAGGAAGGCAGTTCCTATACGGCCGTCACGAAGGCCTTCCGGAAGAAGGCCAAGGAGCTCCATCCGGATTCGCGCGAGGGCGACCGGAGCGGGGAGGCGCAACTGCGCAAGCTGATCGTCGCCTACCAATACATCAAAACCATCTCTAATTGGGGCGAGGACAAGCCGACCCCCGGATCGCCCAACCCATGAACGCCCGTGTCCTGCTCATCGCGCTGTTAGCCGCTGCGGTCGGCGCGCCGTTCGATGCCGCGCCGGCGGCGGACGAACTCGTCGTGTATTCGGGCCGCAAGGAAATGGTGCTGAAGCCTGTGGCCGACGCCTTCCAGAAGAAGACCGGCATGCAGGTCAAGCTCAAGATCGGCAAGACGTCCGGCCTGGCCAATGAATTGATCCAGGAGAAGGCCCGCCCGCGGGCCGATGTCTTTATCGCCACGGAAGCCGGCGTGATGGAAGTGCTGGCCAAGAACGGCGTCCTCGACGCGTACGTTTCGCCGGAGGCCAGGGATGTGGAGCCTGGATTTCGCGACAGGGAGGGCCGGTGGACGGGTATCTCCTCCCGCGCCCGCGTGATCCTCTACAACAAAACTCTGGTGGCGGAGAAGGACGTGCCCCGCTCCGTGTTCCAGTTGACCGATCCAAAATGGAAGGGGAAGGTCGCCGTCGCCGGTACGCGGGAGCGGACAACCTTGAGCTGGGTCTCCTCGCTCGTCGCCGTCAAAGGGGCTGAGTTCACTCGGAACTACCTGTCGAAGCTCTACGCGAACGGCCTGAAAATCCTGCCGGACAACGCGGACGTCTGGCAGGGCGTGGGGCGCGGCGAGTTCGCCGTCGGCCTGACGAACTCACCGAATTATTTTCTGGCGCGCAAGGCGGACTATCCGGTCGGCGTGGTCTATCCGGATCAGGACGACGGCGGGCCCGGCACACTGCTCAACCTCAACGCGATTGCGCTTGTGAAGGGCGCGGCGAATCCCGCCGCCGCCCGGCGCTTCATCGATTTCGTGCTGTCGGCGGAGGGCCAGCGCATCCTGATCGACGGCGCCTATGAGATTCCCCTCAAGCCGGATATCATTGATCCTGTCCCGCTGACCGGGTTCCAGCGGACTCCCGTGACCGAAGAGCAGCTGGCGGACCTGGCGGAGTCCACGCTTAAACTGTTGGCCGGTATCGGGCCGGAGTGGTGAAAGGAGCGACTATGCGACAGGCGTTGCGATGCTGGCTCTGCATGATGGTGTGCGCGGTGACCGTCCTGGCCATGGTCGCGGCGCCGGCTGTCTGGGCCGGCGATCTGAACCGGGACCTGCTCAAGAAGGGCATGTCGCTCAATGACGTGGTTCTGGCGTTCGGCCAGCCGGCCCAGATCGAGTGGGTCAACCTGAGCGGCACCGCGGTCCTCTTCATCTTTTATCCCACCGACCAGTCGGACGCGGTCGTCCGGCAGGACGGCCGGCTGTTGCTGCCGATGGGGTTCGTCACCGAGTCGCTGGCCGGCTGGGGCAAGGACTTTTACGAGGAGAACCGGTCTCCGCAACTATCCCCAGGGCCCAACGCTCCATGAACATTCTCATGCTGGCGAGCGAGGCAGTCCCCCTGGCCAAGACGGGTGGCCTTGCCGATGTGGTGGGGACGCTGCCCCTCGAGCTCGCGCGCCTTGGGCATGACGTCAGGCTGGTCCTTCCGCGCTATGCCGCTCTTGACGCGACGGCGATCACACTCAAGAAATCGCCCAGTGTTCAGGTCCCCTGGCGCGGCGAACGCCTTGAGGTCGGCGTCGAGACCGGGACGCTCGGCGGCGGCGCGGTCCCGCTCACCTGCATCCGCTATGATCCCTTCTTTGCCCGGCCGGGACTCTATGGAGAGGGCGGCCGCGATTACCCCGACAACCTCGATCGGTTCGCCCTGTTTTGCCGGACGGTCATGGATGCCTGCAAACAGCCGGGACGACCGCCGGACATCCTGCACGCCCACGATTGGCAGGCGGCGCTGGCCGTCGTCTACCTCAAGACGCTTTACCGGAAAGATCCGGCGTGGGCCAGGACCCGCACGCTCTTCACAATCCATAATATGAGCTACCCGGGCCTGTTCCCGGTCACGGCCTTCGAGACCACCGGCCTGCCCTGGTCGGAATACACGCCTGAGCGGCTGGAGTATTACGGGCAGGTGAATCTGCTGAAGGGCGGTCTCGTCTACGCCGACATCCTCAACACTGTCAGCCCGACCTATGCGCGCGAAATCCAGACCGCCGAATTCGGCTATGGCCTGGAGGGTGTGTTGCAGACCCGGAAGGACCGGCTGTTCGGCGTAACCAACGGGATTGATTACACCATCTGGAACCCGGCGACCGATCCGCATCTGCCGGCGTACTACTCGGCGAAGGATTTGTCCGGGAAGAAAGAGTGCAAGCGCGCGCTGCAGGCGGAGATGAAACTGCCCGTCCGCGACGTGCCGCTGATGGGCCTGATCTCCCGGCTGGTCTTTCAGAAGGGCATCGACCTGACCGTGGATATTCTCCCCAAGTTGCTCGACCTGGACGTGCAGGTGGTGGCGCTCGGCAGCGGCGACCCGTCGTATCAAACGCTTCTGGCGGGGCTCAGTGCACGCTATCCCGACAAGCTGGCCGTGCGTCTGGCGTTCGACGAGCCGCTGGCGCACCGGATCGAGGCGGGGGCGGACCTCTTCCTTATGCCGTCCCGCTACGAGCCCTGCGGGCTCAACCAGCTCTACAGCCTCCGGTACGGCACGGTGCCCGTCGTGCGGAAAACAGGCGGCCTCGCCGACACGGTCGTGCCCTACGCGCCGGATGTCCGACCGGGCTCGGCGGCGACGGGCTTCAGCTTTGAGACGCCCGAGCCCGAAGTTCTCCTGAGCACCCTGTTCCTGGCTCTGCGGGTGTACCGCGACAAGGAAGAATGGACCAGTCTGATGCGGCGGGGCATGCAGCAGGATTTTTCCTGGCAGCGCTCCGCCGGGCAGTACGTCGAACTCTACGCGCGAGCCATGGCTCTGTGACGCTCCACTCGTTGTTCCTGTCCAGGTTGTCGGCGTTGCTGGTACTCGCGTGGCTCGGCGCGTCCCCGCTTGGAAGCGCCTTCGCTGAGATGTCCCCGGACGTGCATGCCCACCACCAGCAGTCGGCGCGGACCATCGAGGATATCGAGCACTCGGAGTTCAATCATCGCGTGGCCGGCATGGGCGTGCTGTTTATGGGGCTGCTCGCGCTGGGCATGGAAGCGGGGATCGCCCGCCGCCCCAATTTCCAGGCCATGCGCTGGCTCTGGCCGGCCGGCTGGATCGTGCTGGGGGTCTTTCTGTTTATGCGGAATGATCCCCATAACTGGCCGTGGGGGCCGATCAGCCTGATGGACACGTGGCGCGCTCCCGATACGCTGCAGCATCAAATCTTCACGGTCGTGGTGATGACGATCGGGACGATTGAGGGACTGCAGGTCGGTGGCCGGCTGAGCGGTCCCAGGTGGAAATATTTCTTTCCGGTGCTTGGAATCGGCTCAGGGCTGCTGCTGGGCCTGCATAGCCAAGTGCATGCGCTGACTCCCCACGTGTATCTCCAGCATATGGTCATGGCCGGGCTGGCGATCTCGCTCGGAACGTGCAAGCTGCTGCGGGAACGCGGGACGCTGCGGGGA
>JAVHQA010000139.1:11563-13034 GCA_036170875.1 Nitrospirales bacterium | reverse complement strand
ATGAAGGCGCTGCGGCTGTGCTTTATCGGGCCCGCCGACAACGTGACCACCCGGCGGTGGGTCGAGTGGTTCGCCGCGCGTGGGCATGAGGCGACGGTCCTGACCGTCGAACCGGCGGAGACGGCGCAGCTCCACGACTTCCGCCAGATTGATCTGACCATGCCGTGGGGCGGTCGAAAGGTCGGCCGGCTGGCTTCTGCCGTCCGGATGGCCGAGACGCTGCGCCGGCTGAAACCGGACGTGGTGCACGTGCACTACACGAGAGGGCTGGCCTGGGGCATGCTGCTCAACCGGTTTCACCCGTATGTGGTCATGCCGTGGGGGAGCGATGTGCTGGAAGAGCAGGGCGCGTTTCGTGAATGGTACAGCCGGAGGCTGACCTGTGCGGTACTCGGACGGGCGGACCTTCTGGCGATTCCTTCCGAGTATCTTGAGCGGCGGGTTCGCGCGTTGCTGCCGGCCCCGCCGCCTATCGCGCGGATTGCTCCGGGCGTCGACCTGCGCCTGTTCCGATGCGGGTTGGACGTCCGGACCCTGCGTGAGCGGTGGGGCATTGCGGAGAGCCGCCGGGTCATCTTCAGCCCGAGGCTGGCCCAGCCGTTTTACCAGCACGACCGGATCATCCGGGCCCTGCCCGCGGTGCGCGAGCAGGTGCCCGAGGCGGTGCTCGTGGTGACGGAACAGTTTGCCGATCGGGGCTATGTCGCGGACCTGCGCCGGCTCGCGGCTGCGCTGGGAGTGTCCGACCAGGTGCGGTTTGTCGGTGCGATTCCCTACCTGGAGATGCCGCTCTGGTACAACCTGGCGGACGCCGTGGTCATGGTTCCGCGGTCGGACGGCCTTCCCAATTCGCTGCTTGAAGCGATGGCGTGCGGTGCGGTGCCGATTTTGAATGCCTTGCCGCAGTATGCGGAGGTGATCGAGCATGGAGAGAATGGATATCTGGTGGATCTCGAGCGCGGGGATCTTGTGGAGACCCTCGTCAGGGTCTTGCGGGACCCGGGCCTGAGGCAGCGCATCGGGCAGGCCAACATGGCGAAGGCCGCGCGCGTGGCGGACCAGGAGAGCGAGATGTCCAGGATGGAGGACTGGTATTTCCGCCTGGCGGGACCGGACCGGCACAAGGCGGGCGCCGGGGAGCGGTGGGGCGTGGTATGAGCCGGAACCGTGTCATCGTCGCCGTGTTCGCCGGGGCCCTGCTCGTGCGGATCCTGTTTAATGTGTACCTGGTGGGGATGGACAATCCGGGCCTGGTCGTTTTTTCCGACGGGGAGGAGTATGACGCGATCGCCCGTTCGCTCACGGCAGGCACGGGATTCGCCGTCAACCAGGTCCCGAATACCTTTCGCCCGCCCGGCTATCCCTTTTTCCTCGCCGCCATCTACGGGCTCGTGGGGCACAGCTACCCGGCGGTGAAAATCGTGCAGTCGGTGATCGGGGCGCTGACCTGTGTGTTCGTGCTGCTGATCGG
>JAVHQA010000139.1:6760-11463 GCA_036170875.1 Nitrospirales bacterium | reverse complement strand
GAGTTCGGCGACAGGAGACGAGCGGTCACGATCGTCGGGATCATGGTGGTGATGATGATGGTTCCGATTGCGCCCTGGACGGTGCGGAATTACGTGGTGACGGATTCGTTCATTCTGGTCGCCGGCAATAATTGGGAGCGGCTGTACGCAGGCAACAACCCTGTGGTCCTGCGCGACCCTGAGGCGATCGGGGGGTCCATTGATCCCGAGCGTGTGGAGGATTATCGTGCCGCGTACATGTCGTTTATGAGCCATACGCTCCGTCATGAGCCGCTGGAGTTGCTGCGGCTCGAAGGGCACAAGCTGAAACGGTTTTGGAGCGTCTTGCCGAAGACGTCGGAGCGGGACCGGATCATCAGCGTCTGTTCGTATGGGCTGCTCCTTCCGCTCTTCCTCGTCGGGATGTATCTCTCCCTCCGGGGCCCGAAGAAGCCATGGATTCTGTTCGCATGGATTCTGAACTTTTGCCTTGTGACCCTGATCACGCACGGCTCGACCAGATTCCGGCTGCCGGTGGAGCCGGCGGTGATTCTCTTCGCCTCGCTGACCCTGGAGCGGCTGTGGGTGAAGTTCGGCCCTGCGCCGGCCGGCCTGGGCGTGTCGGACGCGAGGTGATGCGATGTGCGGCATAGCCGGCCTGTACAGTCTGTCGCCGCGCCCCGTTGATCTCGGGCTCTTGGAGCGCATGACCCGGGTCCTTGCGCATCGCGGCCCCGACGGGGAAGGCTATGTCCTGCTCGCTCCCAGGGGACAGGGCAAGCCGCTGTCGGTCATCGGCCGGCTCTCGGACTCGCTGCGCTCCACGACGCCCGGCTATACGATTGGGTTGGGCCATCGGCGCCTGGCTGTGCTGGACTGTTCCCCGCTGGGCCACCAGCCGATGTCCAGCGAGGATGAGCGGACCTGGATCACCTACAACGGGGAGATCTACAACTACCTCGAATTGCGGGAGGAGCTGCAGGGTCTGGGACGGCGCTTCCGATCCACGAGCGATACCGAGGTGATCCTGCACGCCTATCGCGAATGGGGACCGGCCTGCCTGCCGCGGCTGAACGGCATGTTCGCGTTTGCCGTCTGGGACGGTGCGCACGACCGCTTGTTCTGCGCGAGAGACCGGCTCGGGATGAAGCCTTTTTACTATCGGGTCGACCGGGAGCGCCTGGCCTTCGGTTCCGAGATCAAGGCGCTACTGGAGGACGCCGGCCGGCCGACTGCGCCGAACCACCGCATGGTCCACGACTTTCTGGCGTTCGGACTGCAAGACCACACCGAGGAGACGTTTTTCGACGGCATCCTGCAGCTCCGTCCCGGGCACTCCCTGTCCGTGGAAGGCGGACGCCTGCATGTCGAGAAGTGGTGGGACCTGGAGCCGTCGGCGCCGCAGGACGCGCTCGACGACGAGTCCGCGATCCGGTCCTTCCGCGCGCTGTTCGACGACACGATCCGCATCCATCTCCGCAGCGACGTGGCGGTGGGCAGCTGCCTGAGCGGCGGCCTCGACTCCTCCTCGATCGTGTGCACGATGCGGCGGCTGCTGGCGCCGGGCCCGCGGCTCCAAACGTTCTCCTCCTGCTTCGACGAAGCGGCCTGCGACGAGCGGCCCTACCTGAATCTCGTGGTCGCGCAGGCCCGCACGGAGAGCGTGGAAATCTTTCCTGACGGCCGCCGCCTGTATGACGAGATGCCGCGTATCCTCTGGTTTCAGGAGGAGCCGTTCGGGGGAACCAGCTATCTGGCCCAGTGGGCGGTGATGCGGGCCGCCGCCGAACACGGCGTCAAGGTCCTGCTGGACGGGCAGGGCGGGGATGAGCTGCTCTGCGGCTATCCCGGCTATTGGGGGTCGTACGGGGGCGATCTGATTCGACGCGGGGACGTGCGGCGATTTGTTCACGAGGCATGGGCCTATTGGAGGTCGCAGGCCCGGCTGCACCCGACCGTGTACGCCAACTTCGCGCGCGCCCTGCTGCCGCTGTCGGCGGTGGCGCGGGCGCGTGCATGGCTGAAGGGACAGGATTTGTGGATGAGTCCGGAGTTCGCCTCGCGGTACGCCGACTCCAGCCGGCATCTGCTGTATGGCGAGCGCTTCCCGGGCGCGGTCGAGAATCACGTCGCGGCCTATCTGCAGAGCCACAGCCTGCCGGCCCTGCTGCACCATGAAGATCGCAACGCGATGGCCTTTTCCATCGAGGCCAGGCTGCCCTTTCTGGATGCGCGCCTCGTGGATTTTTCCCTTCGCCTGCCGACCCGGCTCAAGCTCAGAAACGGGCGGAGCAAATTTATCCTGCGGGAAGCGATGGCGGGCGTGCTTCCCAACGCGATCCGGCAGCGGACCGACAAGATGGGATTCGTCACGCCGCAGGACCGGTGGCTGCGGGAGACTTTGCGGCCCCAGCTGGAGGATCTCTTCAGCACGCGGGCCTTTGAACAGCGGGGATACTGGGACCCCTCCCGGCTGAGAACGGCCTATCGCGAGTATTGCGAAGGGCGGCACCAGCTCGGCGCCAGCGTGTGGCGATGGGTCAGTCTGGAATTATGGCACCAACGGTTTTTCCCATGACGCCGGCGGTACCGGACGCTTCTTCCCGTCGGATCAAGGTGATGCTGCTCACGGTCGGACTGGGCGTGGGAGGAACGGAAGGGCAGGTGCTGGAGATCGCGTCACGGCTCGACCGCCGCCGCTTCGAGGTCAGCGTCTGCGCGCTGAAAGGCGCGGACGTGCTCGCCCACGAACTGCGCGCGCGGGGAGTCCGGGTCATCACCCTGGACGGGAAAGGCGCGTGGGACGCACGGGTACTGTATCGGCTGGCCCGCGTGATTCGTGCGGAGCGGCCTGATGTCATCCATGCGTTTCTGTTCTGGGCGAATTGCCTCTCCCGTGTGCTCGGGAGACTCCTGCGGGTCCCCGTCCGCATTGCCTCATATCGTGATATCCTCCTGTGGTCGCGGTGGGGCTATCGGGTGTGCGACCGCGTGACGGCCGGGTGGGCCCAGGCGACGACCTGTTGCTCGGAGGCGGTTCGCCGGCTCGCGCTCGCCGAGATCGGCGGAGACGCGCGAACGTACGTCACGATCCACAATGGCGTCGATATGGCGCGATTCAGCTCAAGCCGGACTGTGACGAGAGCGGACGTCGGTCTTCGAGACGGCGTGCCGGTGATCGGAACGGTGGGCCGCCTGATCGAGCCGGGGAAGGGAATCGCCGTCCTCTTGCAGTGCGTGGCGCGGCTGGCGGGACCGCCGGCGTCGCTTGAGTGCCAACTGCTGATCGTGGGCGACGGGCCGGCCCGCGGGCAGCTGCACGAGCTCGTGGAGCGGCTGGGGATTTCGTCCCGGGTGGTCTTTGCAGGGATGCGCCGGGACATTGCGGACGTGCTGCCTCTCATCGACGTCTTTGTCATGCCGTCCCTGTCCGAGGGGTTCGGCATTGCCATCGTCGAGGCCATGGCGGCCGGCCTGCCCGTGGTGGCATCGGACGTCGGGGGCATTCCGGAAATCGTGCGGCATGAGGAAACCGGTCTGCTGGCCCCGCCCGGTGATCCGGCCGCGCTGGCGGCGGCTCTTCGCGAACTCGTCACGCGGCCCGACCGAGCCCGGGCGCTGGGCGCGTGCGGCCGGCAGCGGGCCCGCGAGCGGTTTTCCATCGAATCGGCCGTGAAACGGCATGAGGACCTCTATGCCGAGCTCATGGCGCAACGCCTGAATCCGCCGCCATGCGCATGACGCCCCTCATTGCCGTCTTTGTCGCTGCTTTTCTCATGCGGCTGATCTTTACTGTGTATGTCATGGGAATCGATAACGCCGGCATTGAACGCTTTCCCGACGGAAAGGATTATGACGCGCTGGCGCTGGCGCTGGCCGGCGGAACAGGCTACGAGATCAATCAGAGCCCGAACACCTTTCGCCCGCCCGGCTACCCGTTTTTCCTTGCGGCGGTGTATGCGCTGGCCGGCCATAGCTTTGCGGTCGTCAAAGTGCTCCAGTCGTTCATCGGTGCGCTGACCTGCGTACTGGTCGTGCTGATCGGGGAACGCCTGTTTTCGAAACGAACGGGCGTGATCGCCGGAGCGCTCGCGGCCGTCTATCCCTTTCTTATTCTCTATAGCGGGTTCCTGTTATCGGAGACAGTGTTCGTGTTTCTCTCGATGGTGTTCCTCTACATGCTCATCAGGCTTCGGGGAAACTGGACGTGGTGGGGCGTGGCCCTCGCCGGGTTGGTGCTGGGGCTCATGAACCTCACGCGCCCTGTGGCGCTGCTGCTTCCCGGGCTGCTCTTCTTCTGGCTGTGGGGCGAGTTGGGCGTAAAACGTCGGGCGGCGATGATCGCCGGCCTGCTGGCGCTATGGATGCTGGTGCCGATTGTCCCCTGGACCGTCAGGAACTACGTGGCGACCCAGTCGTTCATCCTTATTGACGACCACCATTGGTTGGGTCTGCACATCGGGAATAACCGCACGATCATGGAGATGCCGGACAAGATCGGCGGGTGGCTGGAGCCGGCATTGGTGGAAGGGTCTCGGGACTCCTTCCAGGCTGCAGACTACCGGGCCGCCTACTTCTTATTTATGGGGGACTTGCTGCAGCGGCCGCTGGACCTCCTGCGGCTGGAAGGGTATAAACTGATGAGATTCTGGAGCGTGGTGCCCACGTCTTCGAAAACGACCCCTCGCGATGCCGTGATCAGTATCCTTTCCTATGGACTGCTG
>JAVHQA010000139.1:0-6660 GCA_036170875.1 Nitrospirales bacterium | reverse complement strand
GCGGCGGCGGCCGCCGTGTTCAGTCTGGACGCGGTGGGGAGGGCGCTGATTACAGAGGACCCGCTTCACCCGGCCGACGCGATCCTGGTGCTCGGGGGAGAGACGCGGGAAGGCGATCGCGTGGCGCATGCCGTGCAGCTGTATAAGCGTGGGCTGGCCCCGCTGCTGGTGGTCAGCGGCACGCCGATGGGATTCCGCACACATGAGGCGGAGGTCATGCAGCGGCATGCCGAATTCCTGGGCGTGCCGGCGGCGCGCATTCTCGCCGTGAAGCACAACGCCGAGTCCACGCGGGAAGAGGCCGACATCGTCGTGCCGGTGCTGCGAGGCAGGGGATTGAAAGAGGTGATCCTGGTGACGTCGAACTACCATACCGCCCGTGCCAAGCGGATTTTCACGAAGGCCGCCGGCCCGTCGGGCCCGACGTTTCTGGCGTCACCCGTGCACGAAGACAACTTCGAGTCCGAGGGGTGGTGGAGGACGCGGCGGCACGCGAAGACCTTCGTCTACGAAGCGATCAAGACGGTCTGGTCGGCCCTCGAAGACTAAACGATGTTGTACCTGCTCACCTTCATCCTGGCGCTGTCGCTGGCGCTCTACGGAGTGCCGCTGGCGCGCCGCGCCGCCCTGCGCTTCAATATCGTGGACCGGCCGGACGGGCAGCTCAAGCGGCAGACCGAGCCGGTTCCCTACTTCGGCGGACTCGTGGTGTATCTGGCGTTCCTGGTCAGCCTGGCGCTGACCTTCGAATTCCGGCAGGACGTCCTGGGCCTGGTCCTCGGCGGCACGTTGATGGTCATGCTGGGGCTGATCGACGACTTCGGCGTGCTCACGCCAGGGTCCAAGCTCATCGGCCAAATCATCGCGGTCTTCGTGCTGATCAGAAGCGGCATCCGCATCGAGATCGTGGCGTTCCCGGAGTGGTTGGACCTCGCGCTGACCGTCCTCTGGATGGTCGGCGTTATCAATGCGCTGAACATCATCGACGTCATGGACGGGTTGGCCGGCGGGGTCGGCGTGATCGCTTGCGTCTGGCTGTTTGTCGTGGCCCTCCTCAATCAGGACATGGTGTCCGCGGTGATGCTCGCTGCGCTGGCGGGGGGGCTGGTCGGGTTTCTGCGGTACAACGTCCACCCGGCCTCGATCTACCTGGGCGACGCCGGCTCCCTGTTCGTCGGCCTGATGCTCGGGGCGCTGGCCATGACCGGCAAGTACACGACGGTGAACCCCGTCGCGGTGCTGGCCCCGGTGCTGATTCTCGGCGTGCCGATCTTCGACACGTTCTTCGTGATGTATATCCGCTGGAGGCGGGGCGTGCCGGTGTTTTGGGGAAGCCCCGACCACTTCGCGTTGCGGCTGCGCCACTGGCGGCTCACGGTTCCGCAGGTCATGCTGGTCAGCTACGGCGCGGCCTTGTTCCTGGGAGGGATCGGGGTCCTCTCAATGTTCGTCTCGCTCGGCGCGGCGGCCGGGCTCATCGGAATGGTGGCGATCCTTGCGCTTGTCGCGGCGCTGCTGCTCAAGCGCGTGGACATGGCCAAGGCGGCGAAGAGCCCTCTGCGTCCGGCCGGCACGGATGCGAGGGTGCCGTGATCCTCATCATCGGGGCCGGCCTCGCGGGCCTCAGCACGGCGTACCACCTTGGCGACCGCGCGTCTCGCGTGGTGGAAAAGGAACAGGAGGCGGGGGGTCTCTGCCGGTCCTATCAGATGGACGGCTTCACCTTCGACATGACCGGCCACCTGCTGCACTTTCGCCAGGCCGAGATCAAGGCGCTGGTCGAGCGCCTGCTGGCCGGACGTCTGGAGAAGCACAGCCGCCGCTCCTTCATCTATTCCCACCGGACCTACACGGAATATCCGTTTCAGGTGAATACCCACGGCCTGCCGCCTGAGGTGGTGCGCGAGTGCCTGCTGGGCTTCATCGCCACGCTGACGAATCCGCCCGTGCTGAAACCGGAGGAGCGATCCTTCAAGGCCTGGATCCTCGAGAACCTCGGCGAGGGCATGGCCCGGCACTTCATGGTGCCGTTCAATGAGAAACTGTGGCAGGTGCCGCTGGACGAGCTGACGTCGGACTGGGTGTCCTGGCTGGTGCCCAAACCGGAACTCAAGGACGTGATCAACGGCGCGCTGGGCATCAAGGACAAGGCGTTCGGGTACAATCCCTCGTTCCTGTATCCGGCGCAGGGCGGGATCGCCGCTCTGCCCCAGTCGTTCCTGCCGGGCGTTCGCGACATCATTTATGGCCGCGAGTTGGTCGAGGTGGACACGCAGCGCCGCCGGGCCACGTTCCAGGACGGGCGGGTGGAGGACTACGAGGCGCTCGTCTCGACGATCCCGGTGCCCGAGCTGGTCCGCCGATGCACCGACCTGCCGTACGCGATCCGTGACGCCGCGAAGGGCCTGCGGTGCGTGTCCGTCTATAACGTCAACCTCGGCGTGGCGCGGGAGCGGGTCTCCGACCACCACTGGATTTATTTTCCCGAGCCGGAGTATCCCTTCTACCGGGCCGGGTTTCCGATGAACTTTTCGCCCGCGCTGGGGCGGCCGGGCTGCAGCTCGCTGTACGTCGAGATCTCGCATCAGCCGACGGAGACCACGCCGTCCCCCGAGCTGATCCGGCGGATCCGCGCGGGGATGGAGAAGGCCGGGATCTTCCGGCCGGACGATGAGATCGTGGTGGCGGACGTCAAGGACATCCGGTACGCGTATGTCCTGTTCGACCGGCACCGGGCCCGCGCCCTGCCGGCGATCCTGGAGGAACTGACGCGCCGAGGGATCCATTCGATCGGGCGCTACGGGCGCTGGGAGCACACGTCCATGGAGGACGCCATCGCCCAGGGCAAAACGCTGGCGGAGACGTTGCGAGCGTCCTGAATGAAGACGACGGTCTGCACCATCATCACCATGCTGGAGCTGGGAGGGGCCCAGGAGGTGGCGCTCTTCACGGCGGCGAATCTGGACCGCGCGCGGTTCCGGCCGGTGCTGCTCACCGGTCCCGGCGGGCTGTTGACGGAGGAGGCGAAGGCCCTGCCGGGCGTCGAGGTCGATATCGTCCAGTCGTTGGGCCGGCCGATCCGGCCGTGGCGCGATCTCCTCGCGCTGGTGGAGCTGGTCCGCCTGCTCCGGCGCCGGCGCCCGTCCATCGTCCACACGCACAGTTCCAAGGCGGGGATTCTGGGCCGCTGGGCGGCCTGGCTCGCCGGCGTGCCGGTCATCGTGCATACCATCCATGGATTCGGCATCACGCCGAGCCAGCCGGCATGGCTGCGTGTCCTGCTGATCGGGCTGGAGCGGCTCACGGGTCTGATCACCACGCACTGGGTCGCGGTGGCGGCCGTCAATATTGACGAGGGTCTCAGGTGGAAGCTCTTTCACCGGGAGCGCGCCACTATCATCCGGCCCGGCATCGATCCGCGGCCGTTCCAGGCGCCGCTTTCATCGCAGGAGCGGGACCGGGTGCGCGCGGAGTTGGGTGCGGCGTCCGGCGACAAGCTGGTCGGCATGGTGGCGTGCCTCAAGCCGCAGAAGGCCCCGCTGGATTTCGTCGCGGTTGCGGCCCGCGTGTGCGCGCGCCGGCCGGCGGCCCGCTTCGTGCTGATCGGCGATGGCGAGCTGCGTCCCGCAGTCGAAGCCCGGATTCGCGCGGACGGATTGGAAGACCGGGTCCGCATCGTCGGGTGGCGGCGGGACGTGCCGACCGTGATGCGCGCCCTCGACGCGTTCCTGCTGACCTCGCACTGGGAAGGACTGGCGCGGGTGCTGCTGGAGGCACGGGCGGCGGCGGTGCCGGTCGTCGCCACGCGGGTCGGGGGCGCCGAAGAGGCGATCACGGACGGGCGCCACGGACGGCTGTGCGAGGCCGGCGATATTGAAGGCCTGGCCGATCGTCTGTGCGAGGTCTTGACGGCCTGCGGCGAGGGAGCGCCGGACCGCGAAGGAGACGATCTGCCGGAAGAGTTTGAAAGCCGTGAGATGGTGCGGCGGGTTCAGCAACTGTATGATAAACTATCGGTCGATCTGTCGAAGGAACACCTTGCCGGGAAACCACCTGATTTAGCCAGGAGGGCACAGTGAAGGTTCCGTTGCTGGACTTGAAGGCGCAATACCGGCCGATCCGCGCCGAGATCCTGGCCGCGTTGGAAGCGGTCTGCGACGAGCAGGCCTTCATCCTGGGCGCGCGCGTGGCCGACCTGGAAACAGACATTCAGGGGTACGTCGGCGCGAGCCACGCCGTCGGCGTGGCTTCCGGGACGGACGCCATCCTGCTGGCGCTCATGGCCGTCGGCGTGGGCCATGGCGACGAGGTGGTGACGGTCCCGTACACGTTTTTCGCCACGGCCGGGTCCATCTCCCGCCTGGGCGCGAAGCCCGTGTTCGTGGACATCAAGCCGGACACCTACAACCTGGACCCGGCGCTCCTCGAGTCCGCCGTGACGTCGAAGACCAAAGCCGTGATGCCGGTGCATCTGTATGGCCAGTGCGCGGAGATGGAGCCCATTCTGGCGGTTGCGGCCAGGCGGAAGATTCCCGTGATCGAGGACGCGGCCCAGGCGATCGGGGCGGCCCGGCGGGGCCACCAGGCCGGCGCGCTCGGCCAGGCCGGATGCTTCAGCTTTTTTCCCTCCAAGAACCTGGGCGGGTTCGGGGACGGCGGCATGGTGACGACGAACGACCAGGCGCTGGCCGACCGCGTCCGCATGTTGCGGGTCCATGGCAGCCGCGTGAAGTATGTCCATGAGGCGATCGGGCTGAACAGCCGTCTGGATGCGCTGCAGGCCGCCGTCCTGCGCATCAAGCTCACGCATCTGGAGGAGTGGACGAAGGGCCGGCAGCGCAACGCCGCGCGCTATGACTCGCTGTTCAAGGACGCCGGCCTGCTCGACCGCGTGACGCTGCCCGCGGTCACGGCCGAGAACCGGCACGTCTATAATCAGTACGTCGTCCGGGTGCCGCAACGCGACCGGCTGCGGGCGTTCCTGCAGGAGCAGGGCGTGGGGACCGAGGTGTACTACCCAACTCCCTTGCATCTCCAGGTGTGCTACAAGGACCTCGGCTATCGCGAGGGCGCGTTCCCGCAGTCGGAGCGCGCGGCCAGGGAGACGCTGGCCCTGCCCATCTTCGCTGAACTCACTGCCGACCAGCAGGCCTACGTCGTCGAGCGCATCAAGAAGTTTTTCGCGTCCTGAGCGTGCCATGCCGACTACGCTCGCCATCGTCATTCCAATCTACAACGAGCAACAAAATCTCCCTGAATTGCGGCGTCGGCTGACCGAGGTGTGCGACGGACTGGAAGGATTTACGTGGCAGGTGATCTATGTCGATGATGGCAGCCGCGACGAGTCGGTCAAGATGATGCTGGAGCAGAACAAGGACGATCCACGGTTCACGCTCCTGCAGCTGTCACGGAACTTCGGGCCGTATCCCGCCCTCTCGGCGGGGTTGGCCCATGCGGACGCCGATGCGGTGATCACCATGGACGGAGACCTGCAGGACCCGCCGGAAGTGATCCCCGATCTGCTGGCGGCATGGCAAAGCGGCGCGCAGGTGGTGTTCGCGAACCGCCGCACGCGCCAGGAGCGGGGCCTGCGCCGTCTCGGCATCGAGGCGTTCCATAAGCTGTTCGCGCTGCTGAACGATTTCAACATGGCGGCCAATTCCGGCATCTTTGGACTGCTCGATCGCCAGGCCGTCGGGGAGTTCAACAATCTCCTGGAAAGAAACCGGTTCGTGCCGGGCTTGCGCTGGTGGATCGGATTCGAACAGCGGACGATCCATTACGATCGCCGGGATCGTGCGGCGGGCGAGTCGAAGCAGAGTCTCGACCGGCTGCTGCGCCTTGGCCTGGACGCTATTTTCAGCTTCTCCTATAAGCCGCTCAGGTTGATGGTCATCATGGGATTCTGTATCAGCGCCGTCGGCGCCTTCCTCGCGGCAGGCTACGTGGTCAAGCGGCTGATTGGTGTGGAGCAGGCGCCCATCGGGTTCACGACGCTCGTGACCCTCATTTTGTTTCTCGGAGGCATTCAGCTTCTTGCCATCGGCTTGCTGGGCGAATACCTCGGACGGATCTACGATGAGGTGAAACAGCGGCCGCTGTACATCGTAAAGCGTCGTACCGGAGTCGGCCTCCCGCCCCAGGCGGCCGCGCCCCATGAGCCGAGAGCAACGCCCGGCTGACGCCGGGTGCCGTGCATGGCTCTGCCGAATGAGACATCCTCCTGGCGCCGGCGGGCGATCCGTTTTGCCACCGGTTTTCCCATGGCGGTGTTTCTGGTCGTGCTGTACTGGGGAATGGGAGTCAGCAGCCAGGTCGACAAGTCCCCGACATTCGACGAAGTTGCTCACCTGACGGCAGGCTATACCTACTGGCTGGCCAACGACTACCGGCTCCATCCCGAGAACGGCAACTTCCCGCAGCGCTGGGCGGCTCTCCCCCTGTACATTGGCGAGTACCGCCTTCCCTCTCTCGATCAACTAGCCTGGTGGAAGTCGAACGTCTGGACAATCGGGGAACAGTTCTTCCATCACGAGGGGAACGATCTGGACGCCATGCTCCTGCAAGGACGGGCCATGATCGCCCTGTTGGGTCTGGGGCTGGGCCTGGTGGTCTATGGCTGGTCCCGCTCGTTGTTCGGGCCGCTGGGGGGGATGATCT
>JAVHQA010000138.1:0-2681 GCA_036170875.1 Nitrospirales bacterium | reverse complement strand
ATCATCGAATTCTCCGCCCGGAACCGGTTCATCGTGTTCCTGTTCGTCTTCGGCCTCGCCGCAGCGGGCCTGTGGGCCATGAAGCACACGCCGGTGGATGCGGTGCCGGACCTCTCCGACACCCAGGTGATCGTCTATACCAAATGGATGGGGCGCTCCCCGGACCTCGTCGAGGACCAGATCACCTATCCGATCGTGACCGCGCTGCTGTCGGCTCCGAAGGTCACCGTCGTTCGCGGCTTCTCGGACTTCGGTTTTTCCTACGTCTACGTCCTGTTCAAGGACGGCACCGACATCTATTGGGCCAGAAGCCGCGTTCTGGAATACATGAATCAGCTTGCCGGGAAACTGCCGGATGGGGTCACGCCGCAGCTCGGTCCGGACGCCACGGCCGTCGGGTGGGTGTTTCAGTACGCGCTCGTGGACGAGACCGGCCAACAGGACCTCGCCGCGCTGCGCTCGTTCCAGGACTGGTACCTCCGCTACTGGCTGCTCAGTGTGGAAGGGGTGGCGGAAGTGGCCAGTGTCGGCGGGTTTGTCCGCCAATACCAGGTCAATCTCGACCCTACGAAGGTCCTGGCCTACAAGCTCTCGTTGCCCGAGATCATCGAGAAAATCCGCATGAGCAACAATGATGTGGGCGGCCGCGTCGTGGAGTTCTCCGGCATTGAGTACATGATCCGCGGGCGGGGTTATATCAAGTCGGTCGCCGATATCGAGAAGGTCGCGGTCGGGGTCAATCCCAATGGAACGCCGGTTCTCTTGCGGGACGTGGCGACGGTCCGGCTGGGTCCGGACATGCGTCGCGGTCTGGTCGAACTGGACGGCCAGGGAGAAGTGGTCGGCGCGGTGGTCATCATGCGTTTCGGCGAGAACGCGCTGGCGGTCATCGAACGGGTCAAGGCCAAGCTCAAGGAACTGGAGCCCTCGATGCCGAAGGGCGTCAAGATCGTAACCACGTACGATCGGAGCGATCTGATCCGGGAATCCGTCGCCACGGCCAAGGAGAATCTGATCGAGGAAGTGGTCGTCGTCAGTGTGCTGATCCTCGGGTTCCTGCTCCACCTCCGGTCTGCGCTCCTGCCGATCATCACGCTGCCGCTGGCGGTCCTGCTCGCCTTCATTCCGATGTACTTCATGGGCATCGGCATGAACATCATGTCCATCGGCGGCATCATTGTCGCCATCGGGGACATGGTGGACGGGGCCATTATCATGGTGGACAACGCCCACCACCGGATCGAGGAATGGGTGCGCAATGGAAGCATCGGCGACCGCACGCAGGTGCTGATTGACTCAGCCAAGGAGGTCGGCCCGGCGATCTTTGCCTCGCTGCTGGTGATCGCCATCGCCTTCATGCCGGTCTTCACGCTGGAGGCGCAGGAAGGCCGCCTGTTCAAGCCGCTGGCCTGGACGAAGAACCTGGCGATTGCCATGAGCGCGGTCCTGGCGATCACGCTGATTCCGGCCCTGCTGGCTGTTTGCATCAAGGGCAAGATCATCTCCGAGCGGCGGCATCCGGTCAGCCTGGGCATGCAGAAGGTGTACGCGCCGGTCTTGCGCGCGGCCCTTCGGTTTCGGTGGGCCGTCGTGATTCTCGCCGTGGGACTGAGCCTGACCGTCATTCCGGCCTTCGATCGCATGGGGTCTGAGTTCATGCCGCCGCTCTACGAGGGGACCATCCTATACATGCCCACGACGCTGCCCGGCATCTCCGTCACCGAGGCATCGAAGCTTCTGCAGCAGATGGATCGCAAACTGAAGACCTTCCCCGAGGTGGAGCGGGTCTTCGGCAAGGCGGGCCGCGCCGAGACCTCCACCGACCCGGCGCCCTTCAGCATGATGGAAGTGGTCGTGGAGTTGAAGCCCAAGGAACAGTGGCGGCCGGGGGTGACCTACGAGAGCCTAATTGATGAGATGGACAAAGGTCTTCAGTTTCCGGGCGTGACCAACGCCTGGACCATGCCGATCAAGGCGCGGCTCGACATGCTCACGACCGGCGTGCGTACGCCGGTGGGGATCAAGATCTTCGGCCCCGACCTCAAGCAGATCGAACAGATCGGCAAGAATGTTGAAATGGTGGCGCAGAATATCGCCGGCACCCGCAGTGTCTATGCCGAACGGGTGGCAGGAGGCTACTTCCTGGACTTCGCGATCAATCGCGATGAGATCGCCCGGTACGGGCTTGCGGTGATGGACGTGGAGCGGATCATCGAATCGGCCATTGGAGGCGAGAACATCGCCACGACGATCGAGGGACGGGAACGGTACCCGATCAACGTGCGCTACCTGCGCGAGTTGCGCGACGATCCGGAGAAACTCAAGCGCGTCCTCGTCGCGACGCCGACAGGGGCGCAGGTTCCGCTGGCGCAACTGGCGACCATGCGGTTCATGCCGGGCCCGCCGATGGTCCGGGACGAGGACGGCATGCTCTCGGGCTATGTCTATGTGGACATGGCGGGACGGGACGTGGGCGGCTACGTGGAGGATCTGAAGCGCGCAGTCCGGGAGAAGGTCACGCTGCCGGCCGGTTATACTATGGCGTGGTCCGGCCAGTACGAGTTTATGCAGCGCGTTCGGGAGCGCCTGACAATCTTTATCCCGCTGACCATTGCGATTATCTTCGTGCTGTTTTACTTCACGTTCCGCTCTGTGGCGGAAACGCTGATGGTTATGCTGGG
>JAVHQA010000137.1:0-2691 GCA_036170875.1 Nitrospirales bacterium | reverse complement strand
TCTGGCGGAGGGCGTGGGTTACAAGGACTGGCCTCCGACCAACCCCAATCCGCATAGGGCGGATCTTCCGTCAGACACCTTTTCCCAGTCATTGAATGCTCGATCGTTTCCTCTACAACGTGCACCCAGGAAAGGAATGAGGCCATGCGAAAGAAGTTTACTCTCATACTGCTGACCGGCACGATGGCGCTGACGCTTGTTTCCGCCCAGGCGGCATGGGCTGATGAGACGGGGAACATGGTGTCCTTCCGCGGCGGCTGGGCTGGACTGACCAGCGACCGGTCCGGCGAGGTGTTTACGGATGTGTTTGGCCGGAATAACCAGCGCAACGACGGCAAGAGCGGATACTACGTGGGTGGCGCGCTCGATCTCGTTCTTTCGAAAGATGTCTGGGGGATGCTGTCGAAGACGTGGGCGCTCGGCGAGATTGGGGTCGAGTACAAGCGGTGGAATTCGAAGACCGTCACGGTGGCAGTCCCCACGACTTGCTCGGCTTTGGGCGCGGCCGCTCCGGGTTGTGCCGTGACGACCAACCAGGTCCAGCTCACCATGCTGACGGTGGACATTGCGCCCAAGATTAAGTTTTGGGAAGGGGAGCGGTTGCGTCCCTGGATCATCCCGCTCGGACTGGATTTCCATGTGATCAGCCCGCCGTCCAATGCGACGACGGTGCTGGATATCGGCGTCCAGTTCGGTGCCGGCGCCGAGTATCGGATCTACAAGGCGTTCCACCTGGGTCTCGACGGGCGCTTCCATCTGGCCAGCGGCGCCACACAGACCACGAACAACTTCGGAACGGTCGGCGCCTACGTGGGGATTGCGTTCTAGTGTCGTGTTTCAGCAATAGCTTTACAATCCGTTCGTGGTGAGCATGTCGAACCATGAACGGAACCCCGCGATATAGTTCGCCCTTCGACAAGCTCAGGGCGAACGGTATATGTAAAGAAGCGTTGGAGACACTACACTAGCGGGCCGGCTTTTTCTTCGCCGGGTTCTTGATCAGCGCGTCGAGCTCGAAGATCCTGGTTTTGAGGAGTGCGATGTCCTCGTCCTGCTCTTCGAGCCGTCGCCGCAGGCGCTCGATTTCGCTCTGCAATACGCTCACCTGCTCCCGCATCACGTCGTAGCTGCTGACATTACGCTGGGCGGCCTGCGGCATGGTCGGGGGGAGGATGACCGCACTCTGAGGGGAAAGGGCCATGGCCTGTGGAACGGGTGCGGCTGCCACGGGCGCGGCGGCGGGAACGAGCGCCTCTGTAAGAAATGCCGAATGATTCAGTACCAGCTCGCTGGCCGGGGCTGCTGCCGATCCCCCCAGCCATGTGGCCTGTGTGCCCGCTACAAACCTCGGCGGATCGAACGACAGTGTCACGCCTTTCCCTCCCCATGGACTCAGCGGGTTGGCCCGTATTGCGGCAAGACTGTCGGATCCTGACGGGATTCGCTCGTGGTGGTTGGCGACCACCACATGAAGCAGGTTGCCCTTCACAAACACGCCGCCTGACGTGACCTCCTGCCCCCTTCCCCCCGGCAACGCCGAGTAAAAGACCGCCCACTCGGTGGGCTTGGCCGCCCGCAATGTCTTCTGCAGGCTTGGCATCATCTGTCTGATTTCGCCGGACGAGAAGAGGGGTTGCGGGAAGGGTTTTTGCTCCAGAATGCCGGTACGCTGCTGCACCTGGACCCGGCTCAGGACCGCCGCCAGCTCCGCTTCGGACAGTTGGGACGGGTGATCGAAGCGCAGGTCGGCGACGGCGCCGGCCTCCTTGAAGGTGTCGAGGCGGACGAACCAGTTGGCCTCGCCGACCGCCGCGCGTGAGGCGATGGTCGGGCCGGCGCATCCGACGCAGAACAGAACGAGCATCCCGGCGAACAGTCTCACGATCATTTCAGGCTCCTCTGCGGCAGGACTGGCGCGGGATTCTTATACACGGATTTTGCCGTAACAGCAACCCGGAAGGGAAGGACGACGCGGCGTCTATTGCTCGGCTCTAGGCCGCACCAAGCTGAAATATCCTTGCAGGGCCGACTCCATGAGGCCGAGTGTGATGGGCTGGAGTTTTCCCTCGTATGTGTGCGTCAAATCGTCGCTGGCTTCCCGCAATTGATTCACCACGCCGCCCGAGATTTTGCTGCTTGGTCCCAGATTCATGAACGTGATTTGCCAGGTGCCCAGATAGACCAGTTCGCCGGGCTTCACTGAAAAACTGGCGGTAAGGCGTCCTTCCCACAGACCCGCCCGTTCCTCGTACATCAGCTTGGTCACCGCATACGAACCGCCCGGCAGTTCGAGCACGAAGATGCCGTTTTCGGTAAGCGGGCTGACCACATACCGTTTCCCCGATGCAGCATGCGTGAGCACCCAGCCGAATTCCTTGGGAAAGGAAGGCAGCGCGCTCAACTGGTCTTCTCCGTCCCGTATGACCGCGATGCGGCCGAAGACCAGTCCCTGACCGGGCTTCTCGACCAATGCCGTTCCGGGCTCCACGGGTCGGACAAGTGCGGTGTTCGTGCAGGAGAGTAGGAGGCCGGCAACGGCACCGGCGGCGAGGCAGACGTTCAGGGGGTTGCGACGCGCTCTCATCAGGTGTTCCTCCTCGTACAGCGGACATATTATCATGGTTGTTTATGACTTAAAAGTGATAAATAAAATATATCTTGACATATAAATTATATGAATCGTATCATCTG
>JAVHQA010000136.1:0-13279 GCA_036170875.1 Nitrospirales bacterium | reverse complement strand
ACCACTCCAGCCCTCCGATGATGTGCCCGTGGTCGGGCCCGAAGGCGAGACTGTAACCCCATAACACCCACTGAATGCTGATCAGGCAGAGGATGATGAAGCTCTGCATGATGGTCCCCAGCGCGTTCTTTTCCCGGACCATCCCTCCGTAGAACAGGGCCAGCCCCGGGGCGGTCATGGCCAGAACCAAGGCGGCGGAGATCAACACCCACGCCGTGTCCCCGGTATCAAGTTTCGGAGGAGGCGTCGGCGCCGCGACAGGCGCACCGACCGGTGGAGCAACTGCGGGCACAGCCGGCGATTCAGCCGCAGTTTGAGCCAATGCGAGACCGCCCGTGATGCACGGAATCGCGAATGCGGTCATGCCCAGCACGAGGAGCAAATACGTGATCACCCCGGCTCGTTTGAAGACGTTCATGTTTACCTCCTGTGTTCGGTCGAATAAAAAATGGCGCCAGTCCATACAGACTGGCGCCATTGCCAGGAATCCTTCGAACCATGGTCCGCTCTGACCCTGTCAGCCCCTCGGAAACACCACATTGTGTTTCCGGGGATTCCGTGATGATGCTGTTACTGCCCGCTTAGAGCCGTTCCCTCATTTTACACATCGTAGTAAAGGAAGAACTCGTAGGGATGCGGCCGAACTCGCACGGAATCTACTTCCTTGTCCCGCTTGTAGCTCAGCCAGGTGTCGATCACGTCCTGCGTGAAGACATTGCCCTTCAAAAGGAAGGCGTGATCCTTTTCAAGATGGCGGAGCGACTCGTCCAGACTGCCCGGCATTTTCTTGATCTTGGCCGCCTCATGCGGCTCCAGATCGTACAGGTCCTTTTCCATGGGTGCCCCTGGATCGATCTTGTTTTCGATCCCGTCCAGACCGGCCATCAACATGGCGGCAAAGGCGTAGTATGGATTGGTCGCCGGGTCGGGGAAGCGGACCTCGATACGTTTGGCCTTCGGGTTCGGTGAGTACATGGGAATGCGAATGCCCGCGCTGCGGTTCCGGCTCGAATAGGCCAGATTCACCGGCGCCTCAAAGCCCGGCGTAAGTCGCTTGTAGGAGTTCGTCGTCGGGTTCGTGATGGCCGCCAGCGCCGGCGCGTGCTTCAGGATGCCCCCGATGTACCAGAGGCACATTTGGGAAATCCCGGCGTATTCCTTGCCGGCAAACAGCGGCTTCCCATCTTTCCAGATGCTCTGGTGGGTATGCATGCCGGAACCGTTGTCGCCAAAGAGCGGCTTGGGCATGAACGTCACTGTTTTCCCGTGGCGGCGGGCGACGTTTTTCACGATGTATTTATACATCATCATCTTATCGGCCATGCTGACAAGCGAATCATACCGCAGGTCAATTTCCGCCTGGCCGGCCGTTGCGACCTCGTGGTGCTGCTTTTCGACCATGATACCGATCTTCTGCATCTCGAGGCACATCTCGGTCCGGATGTCCATCTGCGTGTCCACGGGGGCGACGGGGTAGTAGCCCTCCTTGTGCCGGGGCTTGTACCCCAGATTGGGCCCCGTCTGGTCGACGTTTATTTCACGGCCGGAGTTCCATATCCCCTCCTCCGAGTCGATATAGTAGTACCCGCTATTGCTCGTCTGATCGAAGCGCACGGAGTCGAAAATGAAGAATTCGGCCTCCGGCCCCCAATAGGAGACGTCGCCGTGCTTGGTGGACTTAAGATATTTCTCGGCCTTCTGGGCCACGTAGCGCGGATCCCGGCTGTACGTCTCCCGGGTGATAGGGTCCACCACATTGCAGATCATGCTGAGCGTGGGGGCCTCGGTAAAAGGATCCATGACCGCCGTCGTGGTGTCCGGGACGGCCATCATGTCGCTGTTGTTGATCGCCTGCCAGCCACGAATCGAAGAGCCGTCGAGGCCGGACCCTTCGGTAAAGACCGCCTCCGTCAACTCTTCGATCGGAAACGTGAAGTGCTGCCATGTGCCGGGCAGATCAACGAACTTGAAGTCTACCATAAGAGCTTTATTTTTCTTTGCAAATTCAAGCACTTCCTTCGCAGTCATAACCCCCTCCTTTAATATTTACGCCTGTATCATTTCCGCTGCGCACTGGCCCGGTGCACGACCGGACCGGACGTCTTCGATTCCCCCATAAACCCTTCAATTCGTGCCGTTATTTCTTCGCTGATCAACTTGCACCCGCCGAGATTGGCGATCTTGCCGCCGGCCTTGTCCGTGACATAGAAGACATCCACGACCTGGTCCAGCCTGGTCGAAATCCGCGCCGCATGGACGGACAGGCCGAGGTCAAAGATCGCGCGAGTGATGACGTAGAGCAAGCCCTGCCGGTCGTCGGCGAACACGTCGATGATGGTGTACCGGTCAGAGGTCTCATTGTCGACTTGGACCACCGTCTCTTCGCGCAGAGGAACCCCCTGGCGGGCCTGGCCGAAACGGGTGGCATCCTGCAGAAGATCCTCCACCGAGCAGCGCTGTTCCAGGACACCGACGATGGCGCCGCTGATCTCCCTGAACCGGCGATCGCGAATGTCCTCGTGGCAATCCGGGTCCATCACGCGGAACACGTCCACCACGACCCCGTCGGCAAGAGTCAATATCTGGGCATCCAAGGTCTGTACGCCCTTGGCCGCCAGGACGCCGGCGATTTTTGAGAAAATTCCGGGCGTCAGGCTGTCCTTGGTGTACACCGTATAGTCGCTCGTACCAAGCGCCTCATCGTAGTGCACGTCCACCAGCGCAGGCGTATCGGCCAGCCTGGCAAGCCACTCCAGGTGCGTGACAAGCCGTTCGACCGGCATGGCCGTAAGGTAATGGTCGGGCCACGCCTCCAATTGCCGGGCGAGCCATGCCGCGGGGTAGCGTGGCTCCAAACGGGCCAGCGCGGCCTGGCGAATGTGCTCGGCGCGGGCGCCTTCCTCGTAGGCTGTTTCGGCTTCCTCTCCTCCCACAAGCTCCGTGTGCGTCTTCATGAAGAGATCGCCCAACAGTGTGTCTTTCCAGGGCGTCATGACTCCAGGCCCGACCGCCGAGATATCGGCCGCCGTGAGCACGAGCAGCATCTTCAGCGCCTCGGGAGTGCCGACCTGGCGGGCGAACCTCAGCACGACCTTCTCGTCGGAGGAGTCGCGGCGGAATGCGGTGTTGGCCATCACGAGATGATGGCGGACCAAAAACACCAATAACTGAGTCTCGTGTTCATCCAGACCAAGGCGCTCGGCCACGTTGAGGGCGATCCGCTCCCCGATCAGGCTGTGATCCTCTTCCTGGCCCTTGCCCGCATCGTGAAGCAGCAGGGCCAGGTGCAGGAGGTCCTTGCGCCTGATCTCACGATAGACCCGGCCCACAAGGCCCTTTCCGGCGCCAAGCGCCTCAGCCTGACCGACGGCCAGCAGGCTGTGCTGGTCCACCGTGTACTTGTGATAGGCATTGAACTGCATGAGGCCACGGACCGTTCCAAACGCCGGCACGATCCGCTCCAGCAGGCAGACGCGATGCATCGCGGCCAGGGTCTCCGCGACGCGCCCGGGGCCGGACAGAATCGAGAGGAACCACCGTCTCGCCGTATCGCTTTGAAACGCCGAGTCAGGCACGGCCGCGATGCGCTCGGGGAGTTCCTGAACCAGGTCGTCGGCCACGTTCAGGCCGTACATTTGGGCCAGATGAAAGAGCCGCAGGATGTGACCGCCATCCGACAGCGCGTCGCCCCGAAGGTCAGGCGGCACGGTGATGTCGTCCCGCGTCAGAGAAAAATAGCGCTCGATGCGACGCGCCGGCAGCCAGGCGACAAGGCGCTGCCAGGCCGTTCGTTGCATCGCCTGCGAGACGAACCGCGTGGTGAGATCGCAGACCCGTGTCGAATGACGGTAATACTGCTGCATGAACTGTTCGACCGCCAGGAGGTGCGGCAGGTCCTTGAACCCGCGCAGGCCGGCGATGCGAATCTGTTCTTCAAAGGTCAAAATGTCCTGGGCGCGAAACGCATAAAAATGGAGGTCGTTCCGGACCCGCCAGAGAAACTCCTGGGCGTCACAGAGCGCCGTGGCGTCCCTGGCGCTCACCAAGCCGCGCGCCGTGAGTTCCTCGATTGACGACGTTCCGTACCGCGCCAGGGCCGTCCACTTGAGCAGATGCAAATCCCGCAGCCCGCCACGCCCCTTTTTAAGGTTGGGCTCGAGGAGGAAATTGGTCGAACCGAACTTGCTATACTCCTGCCGCCGCTCCCCGCGCTTTTTTGCAACAAACTCCTGCACACCTTTTCCTGAGACCTCGACTCGATAGTTCTGCGTGAACTCGATGAACAGCTCCCGATCACCCGCCAGCCAGCGTGCTTCCATCAAGGCCGTGCGCACGGTGAGATCTGACGTGCCCATCTCCAGGCAATCCGTGATGGTCCGCAGGCTGTGGCCGATCTGAAACCCGAGATCCCAGAGGGTGTGCAGGATTGCTGTGGACAGGGCCCCGGCCTGCTTCGCGCAGGGAGGCGCATACAGAAACATGAGATCGATATCGGAGTACGGCGCCAGTTCGCGACGCCCATAGCCGCCGAGGGCCACGAGGGCAATGCCGGACTGATCGGGCATCCCGGAGGCCCCCAGATTGGCGTGATAGAGATCCAGCAGAATCTCATCCGCCAGATCGGTCAGCGTGGTCACGATTTCCACGCCGGTCGCGCCGCGCGCGTGCGCCCCCTCGATCGTCTGCCGACGGGCATCGAGAGCGGCCCTCGTCCATTGGATGCCGGCCACCTGATTGAGCACTGATTCCATCATCGTTACAGCGCGCGGTCTCCGCTCTCTCCGGTCCGGATCCGCACAACTCCTTCAAGGTTGGACATGAAAATCTTCCCGTCTCCAATGCTCCCCGTCTTGGCGGTGCGTATGATCGTCTCGATCACCTTGTCGGCCATGGCGTCGGAGACGACGACCTCAATTTTGGTCTTGGGCACGAACTCGATCGTGTACTCGGTGCCGCGGTAGGCTTCCTTGTGCCCTTTCTGGCGGCCGAACCCCCGAACTTCCGAGACCGTCATGCCATAGACTCCCAGTTCGGTCAGCGCATCCTTCACTTCCTCAAGTTTGAACGGCTTGATGATTGCGTCAATTTTTTTCATGAGTACCGGCTCCCTTCTTTAAACTCCCGATCGACGAGGACGCCCGCAGATCTTCCCTGCTGCGTGGGCCATCACATCTGCGAATAGGCCCGCTCTTCATGCTGGCTGATGTCCAGGCCCCGCTCCTCTTCGTCCGCTGCAACACGAAGCCCGACGGTCCAATCGACCAGCTTCAGAATCATCAACGTCCCGAGGAATGCGAAGACCAGGGAAACCCCAGCCGTCAGCAGTTGTACGCCGAACTGCCCCGGCTTGCCGAAAAACAGGCCTTGCGCTCCGATGGAGGCAAACAGCCCCGTCGCCAGGATGCCGAGGACCCCTCCAACCCCATGGATTCCCACCACGTCCAGCGAGTCATCATAGCCCAATCGACTTTTCCACACAACCGCGCCGTAGCAGGCGGCTCCTGCCACCAGACCGATAAACAGTGCGGAAAAAAGGCCGACAAACCCTGCCGCGGGAGTGACCGTCGCCAGGCCCGCAACGGCCCCGCTGGCAATGCCCAGCGAGGTCGGCTTGCCACGATGCAGCCACTCGGTCATCATCCAGCTCACTCCCCCTGCGGCGGCCGCCGTATGCGTGGCCAGGAAAGCCGACGCGGCCAGCGCATTCGCGCCGAGCGCGCTCCCGGCATTAAATCCGAACCAGCCGAACCAGAGCAGGCCCGCGCCCAGGAGGGTCATCGGGAGATTATGCGGCACCATCTGCGCGGTGCCATACCCCTGGCGTCTTCCCAGCACAAGCGCGCATGCCAGCGCCGCCCAGCCCGAACTGATGTGGACGACCGCGCCGCCGGCGAAATCCAGGGCGCCCATCTTGGCCAGCCAGCCCTGGCCCCAGATCCAGTGGGCCAGCGGGCAGTAGATCACGGTCACCCACAGGGCCGAAAACAGCAGCAGGGCACTGAACTTCATCCGCTCGGCAAACGCTCCGGTGATCAGCGCCGGGGTAATCGCCGCGAACATGAGCTGAAAGAGCATGAACACCTGATGTGGAATGGTCGGGCCATAGACGGCATGCGGCTCCCCGCCAACCCCGTTGAGCCCAAACCATTCGAGACTTCCGATGAATCCTCCCACGTCAGGGCCAAATGCCAGACTGTAACCCCACAGCACCCAAATCAGGCTCACCACGCACAGAATGATCAGAGAGTGCGTGATGGTGCCCAACACGTTCTTGCTCCGAACCAGCCCGCCATAGAACAACGCCAGTCCCGGCATGATCATGGCAAGAACCAGCGCCGAAGAAGTAAGCATCCATGCCGTATCACCGGTATCGACCTTGGACACAGGCGCAACCGCAGCCGGTGCAGGCGGCAGAGGTACGCCCTCTTGAGCGGCGGCCGAGCCTACCGCGAGTATGATCACAACAACGACCGCCATGCCGATAATACATATTTCTCCGGGTCTCGCCTGACTGCCCATTCGCTTCACACCCCCTTGTGTGGTTGATTCTTACTGCACAGCCAGCCGCACGACGTCGGGCACCGGATGCGCGTATCGTTCTTTCCATTCGTATCAAATGACGCTTTCCTTAGAAGTTGATATCCAACTGGACGGTCCACTTCCACTGGCCATTGATGGCAGCATCGTTGAACCAAACCGGACCCGTGAGCAGACTGATGTCTTTGTTGAAGAAGTGATACATCCCGAATCCGCCGCCGCCGATGAAATTCTTTCCGCTGGCGTAATCGGCTGCGAACACCCACTTGTTATACTCGTTTCCTTCCTTGTCCTTGATCTTCCAGAATCCAAAGTCGTAGCCGACCATGCCGCCATCATTCTGGCGATTGCCGGCTCCGCCTCCGAGTGCGGCAGTACAACCGAAGGCCCCCGCATCTCCGCCAGGCAGGCACCCATGCTCGCGCATCAAGGCCGAGCCGGGATTGCCGTAGTAGTAGCCGCCATGAATTCTTCCGAACGAACCAAGCGTTTTGCCGACCAAAAAGTCCACGATATTCATATCAGTCACCCGGGATTTGGTTCCGACATCAAAGATGCCGATATTGAGGGCCGGGAACCAGCTCCCGAAAAACGCGCCTTCCGGCGTGCCTAGCTTGGCGTTGAACAGGAGCGACCGTCCGATGGACGTCAGCGCGGGGTGGGCACGCGTCCCCGGAAACAATCCATCAATGCCGATCTCCAAGTTCAACTTTTCAAATGGCAGCACTCCGACGGTAAGCCCGACATCGGTCGGGAACGAGCTGACCTGCGCGTTGTTGACTTCGCTCTGGTTCTGATAGAGACGGAAATAGTTGTCCACTCCGATATGCCAGACATTGAACGGCTGGACGTCAGTGGTTGCCGGCGTCCAGTAGGTGGTCGAGGGAGTGGCGGAAGCCGTTCCCGATACCGCGAGGATCAAAAACAGCACTAAAATTATGATGCGTCCTGATAGTTTCATGCCGTGTCGCCTCCTATGCCAATTCAAAATTGATGATTGCCTTTTACTTGCCCCACGACTTCATCGTCTCCCCACACGGCATTGTGCAGGCACTGCGCTCAGTAGCTGCGATAGCGATTCGTGATCGGCATCCGCCGATCCTTTCCCAGTGCCCGGTGCGTGATCTTGACACCGGGTGGCGACTGGCGGCGCTTATACTCGCTACGGTCTACGAGCGCCATGACTTGTTCGACCGTTTGCCTGTCAAATCCGGCCGCCAACAGATCGGCCTTCCCCTGGTCCTCTTCGACATACCCTCGAATGATCGGGTCCAGCACCTCATACGGGGGAAGGGAATCCTGATCCGTCTGGTTCGGGCGTAATTCAGCAGACGGTGGCCTGGTTAAGACTCGTTTGGGAATCACCGGGTCGGCCTCACGCCCGTTCCGCCACCTGGCGAGTTCGTAGACCAGCGTCTTGGGCACATCCTTGATGGCGGCAAATCCGCCGGCCATATCGCCGTACAGGGTGGCGTACCCGACGCTCATTTCACTTTTGTTCCCCGTTGTCAGGACAAGCCATCCGTATTTGTTGGACAGCGCCATCAGAAGATTCCCGCGAATTCTCGCCTGCAGGTTTTCCTCGGTCACATCCTGTGGCCGCCCCTTGAAAACCGGCGCCAGCAGCGAGGTATAGGCGTGAAAAACCGGCGTAATGGGCAGGCAGTGGAACCTGATCCCAAGGCGTCGGGCCACGGATTTGGCATCCTCCCGGCTCTCCACTGACGAGTACGGAGACGGCATGAACACGCCGATGACATTCTGCGCGCCCAACGCGTCCACGGCCAGGACCGCGGTCAGCGCCGAGTCGATGCCCCCGCTCAGACCCAGCACCGCCTTCTGGAATGCGTTCTTTCTGGCATAATCGCCGATGCCAAGCACCAGCGCCCGATACACTTCCTCCAAGGGAGAGGGCACGGCAGGCATACCTCCATGCACTCGACTGCGGCGAACAGGACGGTAGCGTGCAGAAAGGACAATCGTGTCGGTGGTGACGCCCCTTCGTTCAAGCAGACGCCGGTTGCCTCTCCTGCGCGTGTCATGCAAGCGGGCGCGCGACACGGCATCGACGTCTACGTCGGCAACCACCAGATCCTCCTCAAAAGCCCGGCCACGGGCAACAATGCCGCCGCTCTGGTCCACCACCAGGCTGTTCCCGTCAAACACCAGTTCGTCCTGACCCCCGACCAGATTGGCGTACGCCACCACCGCCAGATTGTCCATGGCGCGCGTGGCCAACATTTCCTCTCGAAAGCGGAGCTTGCCCCTCTGGTAGGGCGAGGCACTGATGTTGATGATCACTTCCGCGCCCCCGACCAACGATTGCGCGCGTGTCGGGCCTTCCGGGAACCAGATGTCTTCGCAGATGTTGAAGCCTATCGTGATGCCGTTCAGAACCACCACGGACGATCTGTGACCGGCCTGGAAATAACGGTTCTCATCGAAAACGCCGTAGTTGGGGAGATAGGTCTTGTGCTGTGTGGCCACGACCCGTCCGTCACTGATAAACGCGGCGGCGTTATAGACGTCGTCCTGACGGTCGGCGAAGCCCACCACGGCGGCAATCCCCTTCTTGACCTTCCGGGCAACCCGGTTCAGAGCGGCCAGGTTATCGACAATGAACTGGGGACGCAGGAGCAGGTCTTCCGGTGGATACCCCGTCAATGTCAGCTCGGGAAACACGACCAGGTCGGCGCCTGCCTCACGGGCCGCGGACACCCCACGGAGCACGAGCGCCGTATTGCCGTCAAAATCACCGACGGTCGTGTTGATCTGGGCCAGAGCGATCCGCAGCAGTCTCATCGTGCCATACGCCCCAAAGAAAAAACGTCCTCTCGCCGCAGGCGCCTCAATCGGTACCCGGCAAGAGGACGTCATCGTCCACAAATAGAAACGGCGCCTTTCCCTTTATAGCGTAAGAGCCCCGCTACCGTGCTCCTAAAGGGAAAGACGCCGTCGTCGATTAGCACATCATTGTGCTACGGGTCTTATACAGAACCTTTCCCCTGCATGTCAAGGCTATTTTCCTGCCACCCGCCTGTCAAGATCCCCGGCGAGCAGAATGGCCTCGGCAATCTCACGCATCGATCGTCGGGTATCCATGCTCTGGCGCTGCATGATACGAAACGCGTCTTCCTCCGTGATATGTTTGCTCTGCATGAGCTGGCCTTTGGCGCGTTCGACCAGCTTGCGCACCTCAAGCGCCTCCTGCATTTCAAAGGACTTCTCCATCAGGCTTGTGTTCTCGATCGTGATCGCTGCCTGACTGGCCACGGCCTGCAGCACTTTGATTTCCTCGGCGGTAAACAGATGCTCGTGCGCCGTATAGCTGTTAATGACTCCGATCGGCTTGTTTTTTACCAGCATGGGAACCGACAGCAGCGAGCAGAGCCCTTCGTTACGCGCCATGTCCGGGTACGTATAGCCGGGGTCTTTCGTCACATCCAACACCGCAATGGGCCGGCGATCCTTGAGTGCGCGGCCGCTGATACTCTGTCCGACCTTCAGGTTCGGCTTTTTGCGATAGCTCTCGCTCAGGCTCTGCGTGGCGGCGATGCGGAGTTCGTCATGCTCCTGGTCCAGCAGCATGATCGAGCAGATCGCCGACCCCATCATCTCCGCCGTCATGGTCACCAGAAGATGCAGGACTTCTTCCAGGAGACGCCCTGACGTAATGGTCGCACTGACCTGGGAGAGCGTTTCGACCTGGCGGGCCTTGTGAGTGATCTCCGCATGGAGCCGGGCAGTCTCGATCGCGCCGCCGACCTGGCACCCCATCGTGGTCATCAGCGCGACCTCATCGGACCGGTACCGGTGGGGCTGCTTGTGCTGAACATTGATGACCCCGATCACCTCTCGCTTGGCAATGATGGGCACGGAGAGAAAGGCCTGGTGGCGGTCTTCCGGAAGATTGTGGAACACCTTGAAGCGAGGATCGTCGCTGGCATTGCTGGCGATTGCAACATGTGTCCCCTGCTGGGCCACCCATCCGGTAATCCCTTCACCCAGGCCCAATCGGATGCGGCCGATCAATTTGGGATGAGGGTTCTTGGACGCCCTCAGGATGAGCTCATCCCGGCGAGGGGTCAGCAAATAGATGAGACAGGAGTCGGCCTTGGTCACCTCGACAGCCATCTCGACGATATCGTGCAGGACCGCATCGAGATCGAGATTTCCGCTGACCGTTTCACTGACTCGATGCAGAATCCCGGCTTCCCGCGTCTTGTCGCGGAGCGCACGCTGCAGAGCGGCGACCGACACCCGGCTGTTCTGCTTCATCCCGGCCACACTCCCCTCGCAGACGGCAACTATAGCACGGGGGCGGATCAGGTTCCAGAGCGTTGCGCAGCGAGAATTCGACGGATATGCGGCTCGTCGACGGGTTGCACCGACACGTGACCGATGCGATCAGGCAAGACAAAATGGATGCGCCGATCCCTGACTTTTTTGTCCTGTCGCATGGCACGGAGCAGTGCGGAGGGGGGGTACGGGGGCAACTGATCAGGGAGACCGGCCTGACACACGAGGTCGTGGATACGCGCCGCGACACGTGCATCAGCCAGGCCAAGCTGGACGGCCAATCGCGCGGCCACGACCATGCCGATGGCAACGGCCTCCCCATGCCGGTAGCGGCGATATTGTGTGACCGTCTCCAGCGCATGGCCGACCGTATGCCCAAAGTTCAGGATGCGCCGCCGATCCCCTTCCCGCTCATCCTGAGACACAACGGCCGCCTTGCAGGCTGAGGACGATTGAATGATGTGATGAACGGCCGAAGGGTCAAAGTTCAGAATCCCGCGCATCTCGGTTTCGAGAAATTTGAAAAACCGCGCGTCGGTGATCACTCCATACTTGATGACTTCCGCAAGTCCGGCGCGATACTCGCGGGCTGGAAGCGTTTGCAGAACGTCGGGGTCGCTCAATACCAATTGGGGCTGATAGAACGACCCGATAAGGTTCTTGCCCAGCGGATGGTTGACGCCGGTCTTTCCTCCAATGCTGGAATCGACTTGTGCCACAAGGGTCGTCGGCACCTGCACAAAAGGGATGCCGCGCAAATAGACGGCGGCTGCGAAGCCGGCGAGATCGCCGACGACCCCGCCCCCCAATGCGAGGAGCACGGTTGTGCGTTCGTACCGGCGGCGGACAAGCTCATTGAGGATGGCGGACACCCATCTCAGTGACTTGGTTCGCTCGCCGTCGGGGAGACAGATGACGCTCGTCCGGAAGCCTGCGGATTGGAGGCTGCGCGTCAGCCTGGAGCCATAGAGGCGATGAACCACAGTGGTGGTGACGACCACTGCATTCGCGCTTGTTGCGAGCGGGAGCAGGTGCTCCCCCACCCGGTCGAGAAGGCCTGCCTGAATGATGACGTCGTACCCGCGGTTGGCGAGATCGACACGCACCCGGTCAGGTTGCGGCACAGAGCGGATGGGTTTGATCAATTTGGATTTCATCGGGCACAGCAAGGCGGATTCGGCATGCGCCGAAACTTGTTCCACTCTGAGTCAGAATTGTTTGACGTATGTCTGGTAGGAGTCGTAGTTTCGCCGCATCTCGTCCAGCGTATCGCCCCCGAATTTCTCGACCATCGCGACGGCGAGCTCGTACGCCACCACAGCTTCCCCCACCACACCCGCCGCCGGAACCGTGCAGATGTCGGAACGTTCGATGGTCGCCTCAACCGGCTTCTTCGTTTGTATGTCGACGCTTTTCTTTGGCGTATAGAGTGTGGCGATGGGCTTCATGGCCGTCCTCAACACAATCGGCTGCCCGTTGGTAATGCCACCCTCCAAACCGCCCGCGTTGTTGCCACCCCTGATGAATCCCGCCTTCTGATCATAGAAGATCTCATCGTGCACTTCCGAGCCGAACCGCCTGGCTGCCTCAAATCCCATGCCGACCTCGACCCCCTTCATCGCCTGGATGCTCATCAGCGCCATGGCCAGCCTTCCGGTCAGACGGCGGTCCCATTGCGCATAACTACCGAGCCCGAGCGGGGGATTCGTCACGATGACTTCGAAGATGCCTCCAAGTGTGTCGCCTTTATGTTTGGCCTCACGTATCCGTTCTACCATGAGGGCCGAACTCTTCGCATCAGGACACCTCACGTCAGATGCCTCCGCCTGCTGGAACGCCTGCTCCGTGGTCAATCCTTCCGTGGACGCCTTCACTCCACCGATCTCGACGGTATAACTGTATACCTGCATCCCGAATTCAGCCAGCAACCGCTTCGCAACCCCTCCGACTGCCACACGGATGGCCGTCTCACGGGCGCTGGCCTTCTCCAGGACGTTGCGGATATCGCGGTGGTTGTATTTGATCGCGCCGACCAAGTCAGCATGCCCAGGCCGCGGGCAGGTGACGACTTTCTCAGTGACCGGGGGCCCTGGCTCTGGCGACATGATGTCCTTCCAGTTTTCCCAGTCCCTGTTCGAGACATGCAGCGTGATGGGAGTGCCTAGCGTACTCCCCTTGCGTACGCCGGACCAAAATTCGACGCGATCCTGCTCTATCCGCATGCGGCCACCGCGGCCGTAGCCCTTTTGTCGTCTCGATAGATCGTGATTGATATCGTCGGCGGTCAAAGGCAGGCCGGAGGGGATCCCTTCAAGGACGGCAATCAGCCCTTTCCCGTGGGATTCCCCCCCGTTCAGATACCGCAGCATGGAGGGACAGTACCTTACTTACTGCTAGTCTTTCAAGATTGTCGGCGTGACGAAGATCAGCAATTCGGTTTGTT
>JAVHQA010000135.1:1253-2741 GCA_036170875.1 Nitrospirales bacterium | reverse complement strand
ATCTCCGCCTCGTCGGCCTTGGCCACCATCATCGGCGGAGGCTTGACCGCCTCATCCTTGGGAGACTTGGCAATGCCCTGCAAGGGGCCTCCCAGCGATCCGCTGCCGGAGCCCATCGATCCGCCGGAACCGCCGGTATCGGCCTTGGCCCCGGCATCACTACCGGACTTGGATGGCCCGCTCTCGACCTTCTGGACCTTCGGCGGCGCCACTTCGGTCCCCGATGTCGTCGCCACCACGCTTTTCTTGGAGCACCCGCCCATGGCAAGCATGCCGACCAAGCCCGCGACCCCGATCCAATAGAGTGATTTTCCCCCTCCGATCATCATGGATGTTTCCCCTTTCTCCCAGCAGAATTAGTCTTCACGGCAGCGACCATGCGGGGTCGTCGTTGAACGTCCCATTGGCGGTCAACCGCTCCAACCCCGTCCCATCAACATTGATCATATAGATATCCCGCTTCCCATTGCGAGCGGAACTGAACGCCACATGCCGGCCGTCGGCCGACCAGGACGGCGACTCGTCATTGCTGCTACCCGTCGTCAACTGCCGCCACTGCTGCCCGTCCGGGCTGATCACGCAGAGTTTGAGCAGCCGTCGGTTATCCCGGCACACGTGGGCGATCCAGTTCCCTTTCGGCGACCAGGCCGCGGCGGTGTTGTACGTGCCATGCCGGTCCTTGTACGTCAGAGGATGGAGATTCGTGCCGTCCGCGCTCATCAGATAAATCTGCGGGGTGCCGCCCCGGTCGGAGGTAAAGGCGATCTCGCGACCCGTCGGCGACCAGGTGGGCGCGAGGTCCGCCGCCCAGTGGTTTGTCAGCCGCTCAAATCGCTTGCCCGCCTTATCGACCTTGTAGATCTCTGCATTCCCGTCCTTGGTCGTCGTAAAGGCCAGCTCTTCGCCGTTCGGCGCCCACTCGGGCGTGATGTTGAGTCCCGGCAGGGCCACGATCGCCCGGCGGCGGCCGGTCAGCAAATCGAGTTCGTGAATCTGGGGGTCTTTGCCCGCCCCATACGTCACGAATGCCAGGTGCTGCTTGTCCGGCGACCAGCTCGGCGCCAGGTTCAAAAACTCATCGAAGGTGACTTGCCGGGGATTATACCCGTCGTAATCCATGACGAACAGTTCCTTGCTACGGCCCTTCTCCGAAACATAGGCAATGCGGCTGCGGGCAATCCCCTGCTCCCCGGTGAAATGAAAGGCCAATTCGTCCGCGAAACGATGCGCCATCTGGCGGACGACATCGGGACTGCCGACATAGCGCTTGTTGCCCACCTCCTCTTTACGATTGTAATCGTACAGAGTCCCTTCCATGACGGCGTCCTCCCCGCGCGGCTCAATGGCGCCCCACACCTGAACCGCCCATCCCGCCTCACCCGCCTTACGTCTCGACTCGTCATCCGGCGCGGAACTGCCTCCCGCCTTGATGCCCAGCTTCTCCAGGTCGGCCACGTCGAACAAGAGCGACCGGCGCAGATCCGCCTT
>JAVHQA010000135.1:0-1153 GCA_036170875.1 Nitrospirales bacterium | reverse complement strand
TCCCGCTTCCGGCTATAGGTAAAACTGGTCACAGCCACGAACGGCTCTCCCTTCATGTCGGCGGGCAGAGGCGGCAAGTGCCGGAGTTCCCGCAACACGCTTTGAACCGCGCGGTCATAGGCGTCGTTTCCCGACGACTTGCTGAGCTGTATCTCCTTGATCACCCCATCCGGCAGAATGACCATCCGAATGGTGGCTGTCGAATCACCGGCGCTCTCGAGCACACTTCGGACGCCGGGATCGGTATCGGCGTTCCAGACCCGATTGATCGCCGCTTCCAGCAGCGGGCAATAGGCCCGCGCTTTGGGGGGGCACCGCTCCAGCGCGGCCGTTCGAGGCGCCGGCTGGGGAGCAAGCGCCACAGCCGGGGCCGGAGACGCCGGATGGGCCGGCGGCAACTGACTCAGGAGCTTGCTGATCTCGTCTGATGTCCGCGGCTTGGCCGGAGCTGCCGCGGAGGGCACTGTCGGCTTGCTCGCCGCAGGGTTTGCTTTCATCAACGCTTCTTCCACTCGCCTGAGCGCTTCATTGAGATTCTGCGACGCGTCGCTTTTCGGAGCCACCGGCTCTTTCTTGGCAACGGGAGGAGCCGGCGCCTTGGCCGGAGACTCAGCCGGAAGCGGCTTCGGCGGTGCGGCTGGAGCCGCCACGGGGGCCTTCTGAGCTGGCGCGACCGGCTTCGGCACGGGAACTTCCTTGGCACGCTTCTCCACCATCTCCGCCCGACGTTCCTTTACCAGTGGCGGAGCAACCTGAGGCGGAACGGGAGTGGCCGGCTCGACCGGCTTTGGCGCAGGCGGCGCACTGACAGCTTCAGCGGGCCTGGGTTCCGGCTGGGGCTCGACTGGCGGCGGCGTGGCCGGAGACGTCACTTTCGACACCAGCATCACCTGAATGGATGAGGCCCCCATCGGCGGCATCTTCACGAACGGAACCACAGACAGCAGCGCCAAGACGACCGCGTGCGCCGCCAGGGAAACCCACGCGGTTCGCCGCATCTCATCGGGAATACCGGCCGTCATCGGACTCTTCGGGGTGAAGGTTTATTTGACCCGTTCCTCAATGACCGGGTCGGTCACCATTCCAAGTTTGACGATCCCCGCCTTCTTGATGCTGTCCATGACCTGCACCACCGTCCCGTAGGGCACGTCCT
>JAVHQA010000134.1:0-2798 GCA_036170875.1 Nitrospirales bacterium | reverse complement strand
CTGGCGATTCGCCTGCTGGTCGCGCGCGTCCTGGACGGGCGGCTCCGCGAGCTGGATTCGGAGCGCCGCATTGTCCGGCTGGGGGAGGGCATGCAGGCGAGCCGCCGGCTGCAGGTGGCGTCGATGGCCCGGGCGATTGAGACGATCGTCGAATGGGCGCCGAGGATCGAGAAGGGCGGCGCGCGCGAGGTGGTGGCGGTGGCCACGAGCGCTGTCCGCGACGCCGGCAACCGCGCCGAATTTCTGGCTGACGTGAAGCGCAGAACCGGCTGGGACGTGACGGTCTTGTCGGGCGAGGAGGAGGCAAGGCTGTCGCTTCTGGGCATTCAGTCGGGGCTCCCGCCGGACGTGGAGCGGTACGTCGCGCTCGATATCGGCGGCGGCAGCACCGAGTTCATCAAGGCGACACAGGACCAGCCACCCGCGATGGTGTCGATCAATGAAGGGGTCGTCCGCCTGACCGAAGACTGCCTGCGGAGCGATCCTCCGAAGCCCGGCGAGGTGGCGGCGGCCCGGACCCGCATTCGGAACCACCTCAATGCGGTCAAGGACAAGCTTGGCTCGGTGGTCGGGCTCCGCCTGGTCGGAACGGCTGGAACCATCACGACGCTGGCGGCGATGGACCAGAAATTGGAAGCGTACAGTCCCAAGCGCATCCACAATTATCGTCTCTCATGGGACGCGGTCCGCCGCATCCTGGGAGATCTGACGTCCCGCACCCACGCCCAGCGGCGTGAGCTGAAGGGGCTTGAGCCGGGCCGCGAGGACCTCATGGTGGCCGGTACACTGATCCTGCTGGAGTGCATGGAGCGGTTCGGGTTCGTCGAGTGCCTGGTGAGCGACTACGGCCTCCGCGAGGGCATCCTCCTCGACCACTGGCAGAAATCCAGGAGGTAACGCGCAGGGGCCTGGAGTTGTCGCAGAAGTTCAAGAAGGACTATACTTTGCCCATGGCAGACACGAAAGATTCACAGGCGATGGTCCATGTGGCGCCCCGGGACATTTCCGTGCAGCACGTGGCCAAATTGATGGCCGCGCGTGGCGTCAGCGCGGTCGTTGTGGTGGAGGATCTCAAGCCGGTCGGCATTGTGACGAGCCGCGACATTTTGGTTCGTGTCATGTCCAGGAGCCTGGATGCGGCGAAGGTCATGGTGGAAAACATCATGTCCTCTCCGCTGGTGACGGTGCTGGAGAACGGAAGCGTCAACGACGCCGTTGCTGTGATGGGGCGCCATGGCATCCGGCGGCTGCCGGTGGTGGACGAGGCCGGCTGCCTGGTCACGCTGCTCACCCTGGATGATATTCTCCGGCTCAATCTCGCCAACTCAAACGTTCTGACCGGCATTGTGCGGGAGCAGACGCGCCGGGCCGGCGACGGGCCTCCGAGCATGAAGGACCTGAATGTCATCAGGTTTGCCGATGTGCTCCCGCCGCCTCCCCCCAAGCCCATGTCGATTGGAGCGATCAGCGGAATCGCGACCCGCTCCGACGTGGTGAAGATGGTCAAACGACATCCGCTGCGCCGGCTCAATTTTTTAGCGAGAACGTGGTACCGCCGCAACCGGCTGCCGATATTGCTCATCGTGGGAGCCGCGATTTTGGGGGCTGCGGCCACCTTTTACCTGAACGCGTTCTACGGCTACAAGCCCGCCCATTACGAGCCCAAGGAAGACAGTCGCGAGATACAGATGAAGCAGATGGAACTGCAAGAGTTGCAGCGGAAACAATCGGAACGCGATCGTCAGGCAACCAGTCCGGACCGATGAGCATCCTCGTTGTTGATGACACACTGGAAGTCCGGGAAATGCTGGGCGTACTCCTGGAATCTGCCGGGTACCAGGATCTCCTGTTTGCCGAATCGGCGGAAGCGGCTTTTGAACGTCTGGGGATGGGTGGTTCCGGCGCGGCTCCCGTTGACGTCGACGTGATACTCATGGACGTGAATATGCCCGACTTGGACGGGGTGGAAGCCTGCCGCCGCATCAAGGCGGCGGAGCGCTATTGCGATACGCCCATCATCATGGTCACGGCCATGGCGGAGGCCGGTTTTCTGGAGGCGGCTTTTGCCGCGGGGGCCTCGGACTATCTTACGAAGCCCATCAACCGGTTGGAGCTCCTTGCGCGGATGCGCTCGGCCTTGAAGCTGAAGCGTGAAATGGACCGCCGCAAGGCCAGAGAACTGGAATTGGAGCACGCCCTCCGGGAAGTCAAAAGTCTGCGGGGCTTGCTGCCCATCTGCGGGCAGTGCAAGAAAATTCGCGACGATCAGGGTCAGTGGCAGGCGGTGGAAAGCTATATCAAGGCCCATTCCGAGGCGGACTTCACCCACGGCATCTGCCCGGAGTGCCTGAATAAGCACTATCCCAAGTGATCCGTTGCAGGCCGGGAGGCAGGGACCATGGGTGAGATTGCGAAAATTACGAAGACAGACGAGGAATGGAAGGCGCTGTTGACGTCGGAGCAATATCGCGTCCTGCGCCAGGAAGGGACGGAGAAGCCCTTTGAAAATCCGTACCACAATAACAAGGCGGCCGGCACGTATCAGTGCGCCGGCTGTGCGCTACCCTTGTTCTCATCCGATGCCAAGTACGACAGCCGGACGGGGTGGCCGAGCTTTTGGAAGCCGATTGCCGACAAGGCCGTCGAGAAGAAAACGGACTGGAAGCTGCTCCATCCGAGGAGCGAAGTCCACTGCGCCCGCTGCGGCGGCCACCAGGGCCACGTGTTCGACGACGGCCCTCAGCCCACCGGCCTGCGCTACTGCATCAATGCCGCCGCGCTGAAGTTCGTCCCGGCCT
>JAVHQA010000133.1:0-2801 GCA_036170875.1 Nitrospirales bacterium | reverse complement strand
CCCTGGTACTGCCTGAGCAGGGCGCCGCAGTCTGGGCACCCGGACGCCAGGTGCGACTCCACCTCGCGGGCCGGGTCCGGCTCCAGCGTGCCGAGGGCGTACAGGCTCAGGCTTTCTTCCAGTTGTTCGTGGTCCATCCGTGTGTCTACTCGGTCAATCCGAGTTCCTCCTCCCATAAGGGTTGGAGCCCGTCCCGGAGTTTCTCCATGGCCAGCCGGATTCTGGTCTTGATCGTGCCCAGAGGCACGTTCAGCCGTCCCGAGATCTCCACGTGGGTCAGCCCCTCGTAGTACGCAAGCGCGATCGCCTGGCGCTGCACCAGCGGCAGGGTCTTGAGGGCCGCCCACACGAGGGCCTGGCGCTCACTCGCGGCGCTTATTTCCATCGCGTCCGCGTTCGAGGCGATCAGGTCGGAGGCCGGCGTGTCGTCGAGCGAGGCGGTCACGCCCTTCCCCCGGGAGCCGAGCGCGCGCGCCCGATCAATGGCGCGGCTCCGCGCCAGCGTGACCAGCCAGGCCATCGGCGTCCCGCGCGCGTGGTCGTAATTCGAAGCCTTGCGCCAGACCTCCAGATAGACCTCCTGCAGGAGATCCGCCGCCTCCCCCTCGTGTCCCACAATCCGCGAGACGAGGGTACACAGCAGCGGACTCGACTGTTCATAGAGTTGTTCAAACGCCGCCTCGTCCCCGCCGGCGACGCGGGCTACGAGGTCGGGGGCCACGGTTGAAGAACTCTGCGGGATGGGAGCGTCCATGCGCCTCGTCGCGGCCCTCTAGGGGAATCTAAGGGGTGCATCATACCACTTACGGATACGGACGGCAAAAAGTTGCATCCGCGGGAAAATTTCAAGCAGACGCCGATTTGAAATCGGCAGGGGGGGAGAGTACGATTCAATACGCAGGGGAAATCGATGCTGACTCCGACCCGATGGGCCCAGTTCACTTCCTGGTGGCGCGATGCCGCCAATCGCCTGGGCGTGGAACCCCAGTGCGAGGCCTTTTTATCTCCGGAGTCAAGAGGGATGGAAGCCATGATGAAAGTTGCCGGCGCGCAGGGAGACCTCGATTACGTGCTCTTTGTGCTGCTCCGGTACTGGGTGCCGCCCATCCTGCCTCCGGCGGGGAAGGAGCGCATGGTGAAGGGTGATGCCGACTACTGGATCGAATCGGAGCGGATTCTCAAGCAGGCGGTGAGCCGCATGCGCGAGCTTCGCCCCTTTCTGCAAATGCTCACGGAGTCGCATCCCGGCCCCAATCCGCAATCGCCCGTGCCGGCGCCGCAGGTGGACAGCACCTCGCCGCCCGAACTGGATCTGTCGGCGTTGCTGGAGGGGATCGCCGAGGCCGCGGGCAGGCTCGGGGGGCCGGATTACACCTCCGTCGTCAAGAGTCTCAACTCCACGCCGTTCCGCCAGGTCGTCCACTTCCGGCACAACAAGAAGCACAGCACCGAAGTTTGGGTGGTGTTCCTGCTCAAGGAGCATCTGCGATCGCTGGGGCTGGGCAAGGACCGGGCCTGGCCGATCGTGTGCGAAGTGGTGACGGCGGCCGGCGTGCGCAATGTGGAGGGGAATCCGTACCAGCCCGACGAGCTCAAGTCCTGGTGGACGAAGCAGTGGCCGCGGTCCTACGCCCTGCTCACCGCCAAGGACGCCTCCGTCCAGCCCGGCGAGTTCGCCTACCAGAGCGACTACCAGTGGTTCCAGGCGTGGATGCCCCACCAGCTCGAATCCCAAAACTAGTGATAGATAAGACACTGCGGGTCCTGTCGCCGACCACCCCCCTCGGCTTCGGCTTGAAGGCCTCTAGGCGAGGGGGGGCCCCCGGTCGGCGCCACCCGCTTATGCGTGTATTGTTTGCAACGCTTCTTCCGATGGTTTTTGTTGTGGCGGGCTGCGACTTCAAGCTCACGCCGAAGCGGCCGACGCTTGATCTTCCTCCTCCGGCCAGCTCGGAAAAGGTCAATGAACTGGTCGAGCTCAACCGGCGGGTGCAGGAGCTTCAGCAGGGCGGGAAGTATGCCGAGGCGATTCCGCCGGCTCAGCGGGCCGCCGAGCTGTACGAGAAGGACCTGGGGCCCGATCATCCCTTCGTGGCCACGGCGCTCACGACCCTGGCGGAACTCTATCGCGCGAACGGGGAGTACGACCGGGCGGAACCGCCGTTCACGCGCGTGCTGGCCATCCGCGAAACAACGCTGGGGCCCGGCCATCCCGATGTGGCGACCGCCCTGAACGATCTGGCGCTGCTGTATGACGCCATGGGCGACTACGCCAGGTCCCAACCGTTGTACCAGCGGGCACTGGCGATCAGGGACAAGGCCCAGGGGGGCGGCCATCCGGATGTGGCGACCGCACTGAACAACCTGGCGCTACTGTATGACGCGACCGGGAATTCCACCAAGGCCGAACCGCTCTATCAGCGGGCGTTGTCGATCCGCGAGCAGGCGCTTGGCCGCGAACATCCTCTTGTCGCGGCCGTCATGAACAACCTGGCCGTGCTGCTGGGCGCGACCGGTAGTCCCACCAAGGCCGAATCCATGCACCAGCAGGCCTTGGCCATTCGCGAGAAGGCACTCGGGCCCGGCCATCCGGATGTGGCCGCGTCCCTGAACAACCTGGCCGACCTGTATCGCGCCGGCGGCAGCTTTGCGAAAGCCGAGCCCTTGTACCGGCGGGCGCTGGCCATCCGTGAAAAGACGCTCGGCGCCGGGCATCCCGATGTCGCGACGACGCTGAACAACCTGGCGGAACTGTATCGCGTGAGCGGGAACGGCGCCCAGGCCGGGCCCCTCTACCAGCG
>JAVHQA010000132.1:0-13638 GCA_036170875.1 Nitrospirales bacterium | reverse complement strand
CCTTCTGTGCTACGTTTACCTGTTTGAAAACCAAGGACAAGTATGCTGACTGAAGAGTTGATGCAAGGGGCCCGCCAGTACCTGATGGATACCTATGCCCGGTACCCCCTGGCACTGGCCAGAGGGCAGGGCGCCAAGGTGTACGACGTCGAGGGGCGCGAGTACCTGGATTTTCTTGCCGGGGTTGCCGTCAACGTCCTGGGCCATTGCCACCCCAAGGTTACGCTCGCGCTCCAACGGCAGGCCCAGCACCTGATCCACACGTCGAATCTGTTTTATACCGAACCGCAGGTGAAACTGGCGCAGGTCCTTGTTGACCATTCCTTTGCCGACAAGGTGTTCTTCTGCAACAGCGGGGCCGAAGCGAACGAAGCGGCGATCAAGCTGGCGCGGCGCTGGGCTCACGCGAAGGACGGTGCGGGCCGCTTCGAGATCGTCTCAATGCTGAATTCGTTCCACGGGCGGACGCTCGCCACGCTGACGGCGACCGGCCAGGAGAAGGTACAGAAAGGCTTTGAGCCGCTGCCTGAAGGGTTCCACTACGTCCCGTTCAACGACGTGGAGGCCTTGTCGAAAGCAGTGACGGCCAGGACCGCGGGGATTCTCGTGGAGGTCGTCCAGGGCGAGGGAGGCGTACGGGTCGCCACGCCGGCTTTTCTTAATGCCTGCCGGGATATCAGCCGGGAACGCGGGGCCTTGCTGATGCTGGACGAGGTGCAAACCGGCATCGGCCGCACGGGGCGCTTGTTCGCCTATGAGCATTTCGGCATCACGCCGGATGTGATGACGCTGGCCAAAGGCCTGGGCGGCGGCGTGCCGATCGGGGCCTGCCTGGCCACGGACGATGCGGCCAAGGCGTTCACCCCGGGCAGCCATGCCTCGACGTTCGGGGGGAATCCGCTGGTGTGCGCGGCGGCGCTGGCCGTGCTGGAGGTGATCCTTGAGGACCGGGACATTGTCGGCCAGTGCGCCCGCCTGGGCGAGTACTTCATGAAGGGCTTGCTCGACCTCAAGGGGCGGTGTCCCGTCGTCACTGACGTCAGGGGTCTCGGCCTGTTGATCGGCGTGGAAGTGACGCTCGACGCGCGCGAACTGGTCCACGATCTGCGCAAGCGCGGCATCCTGGCCAATGCGACGAGCGAGCATGTCCTGCGGTTCGTGCCGCCGCTGATCGTGACGACGGCCGAGATCGACCGGGTGGTCGTCACGCTGGGCGACGTGATCGAGGCCCGCCGATGACGACCCATTTGCTGGCGGTCCATGATCTGTCCAAGGAGGCGATCATGGCCCTCTTCAAGGAAGCGGCCGAGTTGAAGGCCATGCGCCGCCGGGCGCTGTCCGCCCAGCGGCTGAGCGGTAAGACGCTGGGACTGTTTTTTGAGAAGCCGTCCACGCGCACCCGTGTCTCCTTCGAGGCCGGCATGAACCAGCTCGGCGGACAGTCCATCTTCCTGTCGGTCATGGACATCCAGATGCGGCGCGGGGAGACCGTGGCCGACACGGCCAGGGTGCTCTCACGCTATCTGGACGGGCTGGTGATCCGGTGCTACGAGCACCACGCCGTCGAGGAGTGGGCCCGCAACGCCACCATTCCCGTGATCAACGGGCTGACGGATTTGCATCATCCCTGCCAGGTCCTGGCGGACCTCTTTACGATCCGTGAGAAGAAACGGCGTTGGAAGGGCCTCAAGATCGCCTATGTGGGAGATGGGAATAACGTGGCGAATTCTTTAATTGAAGGGGCAGCCATCATGGGCATGGCGATCAGCGTGGCCTGTCCGCACGGGTACGAGCCGGATGCCTCAATCGTGGAATGGTCCCGCGAGCGCGCGGAACGCACGGGGGCCTCGATCGAGCTCGTCCGGGATCCGTTCGTCGCGGTGAAGGGCGCCGACGTGCTCTACACCGACGTGTGGACGAGCATGGGCCAGGAAAAAGAGCAGGCCCGGCGGATCAAAGTGCTGGGGCCCTACCAGCTCAACGGGCGCTTGCTGGCGGCCGCCCATCCGGACGCCCTCGTGATGCATTGCCTGCCGGCCCACCGGGGCCAGGAGATCACCGCGGACGTGCTGGACGGCCCGCAGTCGGTCGTCCTGGATCAGGCGGAGAACCGGCTCCACGTCCAGAAGGCCATTCTCACCCGGCTGCTTCGGGACCGGTGATGATGATGCGCAACCGGCAGACCTCGATCAAAAAAGTCGTCCTGGCCTACTCGGGCGGGCTCGACACGTCGGTGATCCTCAAGTGGCTGAAGGAGACGTTTGGCTGCGAGGTCATCGCGTTCTGCGCCGATCTCGGACAGGGTGAGGATATGAAGGCCGTCAAGGCCAAGGCCCTGCGGGTGGGCGCGAGCAAGGTCTACGTCGAGGATCTCCGCGAGACCTTCGTCCGGGACTATATCTTTCCCATGCTGCGCGCCAGCGCCGTCTATGAGGGCAGCTACCTGCTCGGCACGTCCATCGCCCGCCCGCTCATCGCCAAGCGGCAGATCGAGATCGCCGAGCGCGAGGGCACCGGCGCGGTGGCGCACGGGGCGACGGGGAAGGGCAACGATCAGGTGCGGTTCGAAGTGACCTATCTGGCCTTGAACCCGTCGGTCCGGATCATCGCGCCCTGGCGCGAGTGGGAGTTCCGGTCCAGGCGGGAACTGATCGAATACGCCAAGCGGCACGGGATTCCTGTGACGGCGACGAAGGCCAAGCCGTATAGCACCGATCAGAATCTCTTTCACATCAGCTACGAAGGCGGGATTCTCGAAGATCCCTGGGCGGAGGCGCCGGAGGACATCTTTGAGATGAGCGTCTCGCCGGAGAAGGCGCCGGCCAAGCCGGCCTATGTTGAGATCGAGTACGAAGAGGGCAATCCTGTCGCGGTCAACGGCAGGCGGCTGTCGCCGGCCACGCTGCTGGCGCATCTCAACCGGCTGGGCGGGGCGCACGGAATCGGGCGCGTCGATCTGGTGGAGAACCGGTATGTCGGCATGAAGTCGCGGGGCGTGTACGAAACCCCCGGCGGGACGATCCTGCACGTGGCGCATCGGGCCGTGGAGTCACTGACGCTCGATCGCGAGGTGCTGCATCTGCGCGATTCGTTGATCCCTCGGTACGCGGACATGGTGTACAACGGCTACTGGCATGCGCCGGAGCGCGAGATGCTCCAGGCCTCGATGGACGAGGCGCAGCGGGATGTCATGGGCACCGCCCGGGTCAAGCTCTACAAAGGAACCTGCTCCGTCGCCGGGCGGCGCTCGGCCCGGTCGCTCTACCGGCTGGACATGGCCACGTTCGAGGAAGACGAAGTCTATCGCCAGAAGGACGCCGAGGGCTTTATCCGTCTCAATGCGCTGCGGCTCGCGATCCGCGCGTCGCGCAAGAAAACGACGACACGCAAGGGATGAAAGGGCGGCGGGAGTGACAGGGAAGAGAAAACCCGAACAGAAGAAGCCGTGGGCCGGCCGGTTCCGTCAGAACACGGATCCGACGGTCGAGGCCTTCACGTCCTCGCTGGCGGTCGATCGCCGGCTCTACCGGCAGGACATCGCCGGGAGCATTGCGCATTGCCGGACGCTCCGGCAGGCCGGTGTGCTGACCCGCAGGGAGGCCGACAAGCTCATCGCCGGGCTCCATCAGGTCGAGCGGGAGATCAGCGAGGGGCGGTTCCGGTTCACGCCGGCGCACGAAGACATTCACATGGCGATCGAGGCGCGGCTGACCGAGCTCGTCGGCGCGGTGGGCGGCAAGCTGCACACCGGGCGCAGCCGGAACGACCAGGTGGCGCTGGACCTCCGCCTCTATCTGCGTGAGGAGGTGACGGACTTGCTCGCCGGACTGCGGCGGTTTCAGGAAAGCCTCGTCGTGCTGGCGCGCCGGGAGAGCAGCGTGGTGATGCCGGGCTACACGCATTTGCAGCGAGCCCAGCCGGTCCTGCTCGCGCACCATCTCCTGGCGTACGTGGAGATGGCGGAGCGCGACAGGGGGCGGCTGCGCGACGCGCTCCGGCGGATCAACGTCATGCCGCTCGGCTCGGGGGCGCTGGCGGGGACGAACTACCCGCTGGACCGGGAGTTCACGGCGCGTCTGCTCGGCTTTCCGGCGGTCAGCCAGAACAGCCTGGACGCGGTCTCCGACCGGGATTTCGTGGTGGAGACGCTGGCGGCGCTCGCGCTGGTGATGACGCACGCGTCCCGGTTCGCGGAGGAACTGGTGCTGTGGTCGTCCCAGGAGTTCGGGTTTGTGGAGCTGTCGGACGCCTTCTGCACCGGCAGCAGCATGATGCCGCAGAAGAAGAATCCGGACGTGCCGGAACTGATCCGGGCCAAGACGGGACGTGTCTACGGGCATCTTATGGCCCTGCTGACCGTCCTCAAGGGCCTGCCCTTGAGTTACAACCGTGACTTGCAGGAGGATAAGGGCCCGATTTTCGATGCCGTGGACACGGTCCGGGACGTGCTGTGGCTGCTCGCGTCCCTGGTCCCGGGCCTGTCGGTCCGGCGTGCGGTGATGGCCCGTGCGGCGACGGAGGGATTTCTGTTGGCCACGGAGCTGGCCGACTACCTGGTGCTGAAAGGCGTGCCGTTCCGCCAGGCCCATGCCGTCGTCGGCCGGATCGTGCGCGATCGGCTGGATCGCGGCAAGGATCTCACGGGGCTCACCCTGGACGATCTGCGGAGGTTCTCGCCGGTGTTTGAGAAGGACGCGCTGGACGTGCTCTCCGTGGAAGGGGCGTTGGAGCGGAAGGCGCAGATCGGCGGGACCGCGCGCAAGCGTGTGGAGGCCCGGCTCAAAGTTCTCCAGAAAGAGCTGCGCGCCGAGCGATGAGAGTCGCGACGCTCGCGGGGATGGTATTGCTCACCGGGCTGATGATGGTTGCGTGCGGCAAGAAGACCGCGCCGATACCGCCGGAGGACGTGCCGCCGGGGAAACAGGAACGATCGGGTTCGAGTTCACACGGATATGTCAGGCATTCTTTTTTGATAGATGAGGTGACACGATGCAGCTCATGAAATTGTCCCGTCCGCGCAAGCAGCGAAAGTTGTTGTTGGTGGATCCCTATCCGCGGGAGAGCCCCTATCATCTCGGGCCCAGCGAACGGAAGGCGATCTGGTTCCCCAAGCTCAGCCTGCCCGCGATCGCCGCCTACACGCCGGAGCATTGGGATATCGAAATTCAGGATGAGGCCGTCCGGGAAATTGATTTCGATTATCCGGCGGACATGGTCGGGATCTCGATCATGACGTGTTATGCGCCTCGGGCCTATCAGATTGCCGACGAATTCCGGAAGCGGGGCGTGCCGGTCGTGCTGGGCGGCGTGCATCCCACCTATTGCCCTGACGAGGCCTTGCAGCACTGCGACGCCATCGTGACGGGCGAGGCCGAGGAGTCCTGGCCCCGGCTGGTGGAGGACTTCGAGGCGGGTCGCATGCAGCGGCACTACAAGATGGAGCAGTTCCCGCCGCTGGATCAGTACAAGCCGCCGCGGGTGGATCTGCTCAGCGAGGACGCCTACATGACGCGGCAGTGCACGTTCACCACCCGGGGCTGCCATTTCGACTGCGAGTTCTGCAGCGTGTCGCCGTTCAACGGCAAGAGCACGCGGCGGCGCCCGGTCGCCGAGGTCGTGACCGAGATCCAACGGGTCAAGGGCTGGGTCTGCGAGGAACTGGTCGGGCGGATCGGGCGCAGCTCGATGCTGGAGGCCCTCAAGATTGCCGCGAAGATCCGGTTCGGGATCGAGGACGGCTCCATCTTCGCGTTCGTCGACGATCTGCACAACAGCAACCGGGCCTATTGCCGGGAACTGTGGGCGGCCCTGAAGCCGCTGAACATCAAGTGGGGCTGCCAGTCCACGCTGTTCCTGGGCGATGATGCGGAGATGGTCAAGCTGGCGGCGGAGAGCGGCTGCGTGTCGGTCTTTGTGGGCCTGGAGTCCATCTTCGAGGAGAGCCTGGGCGAGACGCACAAGCCCTTCAACAAGGTCAAGAAGTTCGAGGAAGAGATCAAGATGTTTCACGACCACGGGATCATGGTGAACCCCGGGATCGTCTTCGGCTTCGACAACGACGACGAGTCGGTCTTCGAGCGCACGGTCGAGTTCCTGGTCAGGAACCGTTGCGAGCTGGCGTATTTCAACGTCTTGACGCCGCTGCCGGGCACTCCGTTGCACGCCCGGTACGAGGCGGCAGGCCGGATCTTCGACCGGAACTGGGCGCACTACGACGGGAAACACGTGACGTTCCGCCCGACTCGCATGTCGCCCGAGCAGCTCCAGGAAGGCTTCTACTGGGCGCAGCATACGTTTTACTCGCTGCCGAACATCTGGCGGCGGATCTCTCATACCAGCCAGCGCTTCATCCCGCGCTTGCAGATGAATAGGGAGTTCCGCCGGGTCATCAATCGGGCCTGCCCGAAAGGGGGCCTGTCGCCGGTCGCCGCCGTCATCAAGAGTTTGCAGGCCAAACTCCCGTCCGTCGAGATGGAAAATCCGATCCCCAACGCGCTGCTGGCCCTCAAGAAAGTCTCCGGCCAGGTGGACCAGTTCCTCAGCATCAAGGCGCGTCGGGATGCGAAACTCACGGCGCTCCTCGTGGATCTGGAAGGAGCGCTGGACCGGCTCAACGCCGCCGAACTGAAAACGCGTATTGCCGCGGCGGCGTCGAAGGCCAAGCTCGACATCATCGTTAACTTCGAGCACGTGCGCCACGCGACCCCGCAGGCGCTCGCGACACTCATGGACGGGGAGTTTTTCGCGAAGGCCGCGCCTTCCGTGCGCGTGCGCTACCGGAAGATTCAGGGCGCGTTTGCCTCGTCTCTTGAGGGCATGAGTTTCAACGGGTTGGACCTCCTGGCCGAGGATCTTCAGGATGCCTGATTTCCACTACCAGGACGGCGAGCTTCATTGCGAGGCGGTGCCGCTTCGCACGATTGCCGAGAAGGTCGGCACGCCGTGCTATGTCTACAGCCACGCCACGGTGCTGCGCCAGTTCCGGGCCTTCGACTCCGCATTCAACGAAATCCCGCACCTCGTGGCCTACGCGATCAAGGCCAATTCCACCCTCGCCCTGCTGCGGCTGCTGGCTCGGGAAGGTGCGGGCGCGGACATTGTGTCGGGGGGCGAGCTCTACCGGGTTCTGCAGGCGGGGATCGCGCCCCAGCGGATCGTCTTTGCGGGGGTCGGCAAGTCCGACAGCGAAATCCGCTACGCACTCGAGTCGAACATTCTGATGTTCAATGTCGAGTCCTCGGCCGAGCTCCGCGCCATCGACCGGGTGGCGGGCGGGATGAAGACCAGGGCGCGGGTGGCCCTGCGCATCAATCCCGACATCGATCCGCAGACGCATCCATACATTTCCACCGGCCTGAAGAAGAGTAAGTTCGGGATCAGCGCCGAGCGGGCGCTGGAGGAGTTCAAGCTGGCGACGACCTTGCAGCATATCGAGATCGTCGGCGTGCACAAGCACATCGGCTCGCAGCTCACCCAGGTCAGTCCCTTTGTGGACGCGCTCAAGAAGATTCTCCTGCTGGTCGAGCAACTGAAGGGGATCGGCGTGCAGATCCGCTATCTGAACGTCGGAGGGGGACTCGGGATCATCTATCAGGATGAGACGCCGCCGCAGCCCCAGGACCTGGCGCGGGCCATTTCGCCGCTCATCAAGGACTTGAAGTGCATGCTGATCTTAGAGCCGGGGCGCTCCATTGTGGGAAATGCCGGCGTGCTGGTGACGAAGGTGCTTTATCACAAGGCCAATCCGGACAAGACGTTCCTGATCGTGGACGCGGCCATGAATGACCTCATCCGGCCGTCGCTCTACGGCGCGTACCACGAGATCAAGCCCGTGCGCGAGCATCGCGACAAGCTGAAGAAGCAGGTTCTGGCGGACGTCGTCGGGCCGGTCTGCGAGTCGGGAGACTTTCTCGCCAAGGACCGGATGATGACGCTGTCGGACCCGGGCGAGCTGCTTGCCGTGATGAGCGCCGGCGCCTACGGATTCAGCATGGCCTCCAACTACAACTCGCGGCCCCGCGTGGCCGAGGTGCTGGTGCGGGACGGGACGTTCCACGTCATTCGGGCGCGGGAGGAGTACGCCGACCTCGTGCGCGGCGAGACCATTCCGGCGTTCCTCAACCAGGGAGCCCAATGAAAAAAATCCCCTTCATGAAACTTTCCGGCGCGGGCAACGACTTCATCGTCGTGGACAACCGGGACCGCGTGATCGATCCCAAGAAGATGCCGGCCTTCGTGGCCAGCGTCTGCCGCCGCCATCTCTCGGTCGGCGCGGACGGACTCATTTTCGTGGAGAAGTCCCGCAAGTACGATTTCCGCTGGCGGTTTTACAACAACGACGGCGGCGAGGCCGATTTCTGCGGGAACGGCGCCCGCTGCGTGGCGCGGTTCGCGTATCTGAAGAAGATCGCGCCCAAGGCCATGCGGTTTGAAGGCATTGCCGGAGTCGTCGAAGCCGCAGTGGACGGGGAGCAGGTCACGGTCCGCGTGCCGGAGCCGAGCGGCGTCCGGCTGAACATCCGCCTGGCCATCCCGTCGCATCGCCGGCGGAGGAATGATATCCCGGGGCAGGCGATCATGACGCATGAGGGAACGATGCTGGAGGGCCATGCCATCCATACGGGTGTGCCGCATTTCGTGTATTTCGTTCAAGACACGTCCACGGCTGAAGTCATCGGGATCGGACGTCCGATCCGCCGGCATGAAGTGTTCAAACCGGCCGGGACGAACGTCAACTTCGCCCAGGTGGTGGACCGCCACACCATCAAGATCCGGACGTACGAGCGCGGCGTCGAGGATGAGACGCTGGCCTGCGGGAGCGGCGCGCTCGCGTCGGCCCTGCTGGCCGCCCTGGTTCACAAGGCGGAGTCGCCGATCACGGTGATCCCCCTCAGCCGGATGCCCCTGCGCGTGTCGTTTACGCAGAGCGGCGAGCAGTTCACGAATCTCACGCTGACCGGCGAGGCGCGGGCGGTCTTTGAGGGGCAGATGCGCCCCGAGGCCTGGGAGCATCCCGTGACATGACGTTCCGCGGCTCGCTGGTTGCCATCATTACGCCGTTCCGCAACGGCACAGTCGACGAGACGGCGCTCGGCGATTTGATCGAGTGGCAGATCGCAAACGGGACCGACGGGATCGTGCCGTGCGGGACGACGGGCGAGTCCGCCACGCTCACGCACGAGGAGCACAAGCGGGTCGTCGAGTTCACCATCGAGGCCGTGAAGCGCCGTGTGCCGGTGATCGCCGGGACGGGCTCCAATGCGACGGATGAGGCGATCGAGTTCACCCGCCATGCCCGCTCCGCCGGGGCGGACGCCGCGCTGCTCATTTCGCCCTACTACAACAAGCCGACCCAGGAGGGCCTCTACCGGCATCACAAGGCGATCGCCGAGGCGGTGGACATCCCGCAGATCCTCTACAACATTCCGGGGCGGACGGCGGTGAACATGGCGCCTGCGACCGTGGCGAGGCTGGCGACATTGAAAAACATCGTCGGGATCAAGGAGGGCGCGGGGTCGCTCCAGCAGGTGAGCGAAATCGTACAGGCGTGCGGTGACCGGTTCACGGTGCTCTCGGGCGACGACGCGCTGACGCTGCCGATGATGGCCGTGGGGGCAACGGGTGTCATCACGGTAACGGCCAATGTGGCGCCTGCCGATATGGCGGCCATGGTGGATGCGTGGGAGGCCGGCAACGTGGCCGGGGCCCGCGCGCTCCACTTTAAGCTGTATCCGCTGTTCCAGGCGCTGTTTTTTGAAACGAACCCCATTCCCGTCAAGCATGCCCTGGCGTTGATGGGCAAGGCCACGGCCGACGTGCGTCTGCCGCTTTGTGCGATGTCGCAGGAGAATCTCGACAAACTCACGCGGGTCATGAAGGACTACGGGCTCGTCTAGAGTTTCGGCGTCACCAGCCCGACAAGGAAAAACGTGATCAAAGTCATCGTGACAGGAGCGGGCGGGCGTATGGGGGCCCGGCTCGTCAGTCTCATCAAGGAATCCTCCGGGCTCCAATTGGTCGGCGCCATCGAACGCAAGGGGCATCCGGCGGTCGGTTCGGACGCCGGCGAAGTCGCGGGCTGCGGCCGGGCGGGGGTGGTGGTGACCGATAATCTGGCCGCACTTGCTGAGCGCGCCGACGTGCTCATCGAATTCACCGCTCCGGACGTCACGCTCATGCATCTGGCCATTATGGCCGCCTCCCGGAAAGCGATGGTGATCGGCACGACGGGCCTGTCAGCCAACCAGATCGTGGAGGTGCAGAAAGCGGCGAAGTCCATCCCCTGCGTGTTTTCTCCCAACATGAGCGTGGGGATCAACGTGGTCCTGAAGGTGCTCGCCGAGATGGCCCGCGCCTTCGGCGAGGACTACGACATCGAAGTGACGGAGGCGCATCACCGGCTCAAGAAGGACGCGCCGAGCGGGACTGCGCTGAAGATTGCGCAGGTGCTGGCCGACGCCACCGGCAGGAATCTCGACCAGGTGGCGGCGTATGGCCGCAAGGGCATGATCGGCGAACGCAAACGGGGAGAGATCGGCATCCAGGTGATTCGCGCGGGCGACATCGTCGGCGATCACACTGTGCTTTTCGGCGGGCCGGGGGAGCGGATCGAGGTCACGCACCGGGCCCAGAGCCGCGACACATTCGCCCGTGGCGCGCTCCGGGCCGCGCAGTGGGTGGTCACGAGGCCGCCGGGTTTGTACGACATGCACGACGTGCTGGGGTTGAAGTAGGAAAGCCAGGGGGCGACAACCATGAAGCGCGTACTGGTTGCACTGATCGTGACCCTGCTCGTGAGCTATCCGGCTGTCGCCGGGCCCAAGACGGCCAGAGAACTGGAGGAGCTCAGCGGCCCCGTGAAGGCCATGGCCGTCGAAAAGGCACAGCTCTCGCGCCAGTTCGGCAAGTTTCTCGGTCGGTTCAGCGCCACGTGGACGGAAGGTGCTCACGTCCGGACCTACAGCCGGAACTACGACGCCAAGGGCAATAAGACCTGGGAGACCGGGTATAACCCCGACGGATCGGTGAACCGCCGGGTGCAATTCACGTACGACGCGAGCGGGAACCTGATCGAGTCCATACGGTACAAGCCTGATGGGAACATCGCCAACAAGGTCGCCTATGCCTACGATTCCAAGGGCAACAAGACGGAGGAAGTCACGTACAAGGCGGATAAGTCGCTGGAGAAGAAGAGCACCTTCGCCTACGAGTTCGACTCCCACGGCAACTGGACCAAGATGACCGAGAACACCCGCTTCGAGACCGAGGAAGACACCTACTGGGGCGAGTCCATCTACCGCACGATCACGTATTACTGATCCCGCTTTCCCGTAAGGGCGGAGCACTGCTGCGAGGGAGCATGCACGCACCTGGGCATGATGCTTCCTCACGATGGAGGTCACGATGCGTATCCTTCTAGCCGTCGATGAATCCGAGAACTCCCGGCGCGCCGTCAGCTATGTCGGGTCCCTCCTGCACGGGGCGCCGGATGTAACCATCACGCTCTTTCACGTACTCAAACCGATGCCGCGGAAACTCTTGGAGCACGGCGGATCGGAGAACCCCGCTACCGAAGGACAGTTGAGCACGCATCTGCACGACGACCAAGAGGCTTGGTACCGGAAGGAGCGGGAAGCGGAGTGCCCGGTCTTGCTCACAGCGCGCGCAATGCTTGAAAAGTGCGGTGTCGATGCAATCCGAGTGTCCATGCAGTTCGGCTATGATGAGGATGTGGCCAGAAGTATCCGGGAAGAGGCTCAACGCGGACAGTGCGAGACGATTGTGGTGGGCCGGCATGGAGAATCCCGGATGAAACGGATATTCGGCGGCGGCGTCACGGATGAGTTGTTACGTAACGCCATAGGATTTGCCATCTGGGTGGTCGAATAGTGTGCGGTGGGGGAATCTAGCAGAGTCCCGTTCCGTGACTCGGATTGCGTGAGGGAGAACTCCGGTGCGCCCGAATCTGAGAGAACATCTGGCGAATGAGCGGACCTTTCTGGCATGGGTCCGCACGGGCATCGCCGTGATTGCCTTCGGCTTCGTCCTGGACAGGTTTTCGCTGTACGTGCACTATCTCGATCCGTCTGCGGACGCGCGGGCGAACGTCGCAGGGACTTCGCTCGTGGGCGCGGGGCTGATGTGGCTGGGGACCGTGCTGATCCCCGTCGCCCTCTTGCATTTCCGCAGGACGCGACGCGATATCGACCAGCCTGTGGAGACGAGGTCAGGAGACTGGGTCATCACGGCCCTCGCCGTGTTCTTGACCGCGATCGGTGTCTATCTTTCGCTCATGGTCGGCCGATTGTGACGATGTCCGCCGCGAGCCGCGACGCAGCCGAGCCAATCCACACCTCCACATCTACCGATGCCGGTGCTGCCAGCGGATGTTCTCCAATCTCCGGGCGACGCCGATGGAAAACACCAACGCGCCGCTCCGGGCCTGGGCCATCAAAAACTCTCCGTTCGCCGCCTGCTGGAAGGTTGAGTTGGAGAAGGCGGGGATTGCGGCGGAGAGGCTGTCCTTCCCAACCTAGCCGAGTTTGAGGTGGAGCAGGGTCAGGCTATTTTTATGGCTTGCTTTTCGGCGCCGCTTTAGTATGGTTGCGGGGCAATGAGCAGCCGGCTTGTGGTGATCCTTCGGTCTCCCCTTATACTGGGACGGGCGATCATCAAATTCTTCGCCGACAACGGCCCTTTTCTGGCGTCCGGGATTGCGTTCGACCTCCTGCTCTATTGTATCCCGTTCTCGCTGCTGATCGGCTCAGCGTTGGGCTATGTGCTCGGCGGTTCCACCCGGCCTCTCGAGACGCTGCAGACCGTCCTCCAACAGCTCTTGCCCACGACCGACAAGATCTTCGCCCAGAATCTTTCGGTGGTCCTGAAGAACCAGGGCCTCCTGGGGCTGCTGGGATTCGTGCTGCTCTTCCTGACGAGCAGTGTCACCTTTGGGTCCATCCGCATTGCGCTGAACACCATCTTCCATGTCCAGAAACCTCCGGGCTTCCTGAAGGGGAAAGCCAAAGACTATCTCGTCATGCTCGTTGCCACCGGACTCCTCATCCTGATGATTGCGCTGGCCTCCCTCCTCGCGCTTGCAAAAAGGTTCGGGGACGAGTTCCTGATCTTACAGCCGCTGCTTCGGCCCGGGTGGGTGGGGGCGAGCATGGTGCTCGGCTTCCTGTTCACGTATGCCCTGTTCTACCTGCTCTATCGCTTTTCCCCGGCCAAGACGCTTCAGCGACCGGCCCTCATTGTCGCGTCACTCACAGGAGCCGGCCTGTTCGAGCTCTCCAAGCTGGCCTTCGCCTGGTATGTGAAACTGACCCAGAGCAATGTGGTGCTGTATGGGGCATTTGGCGGACTCTTGTTTTTCTTTGCCTGGATCTACTACGCCTGCGTGGTCTTGATCCTCAGCGCTGAAATCGGCTGGGTTCTTCAACAGGAACTGCGCGCTTCCAACAACACTCGGCGATAGAGAAGCATCGCCGCCGCCGACCTGCCCCCCGCGTAAACCGGTCCAGGTTCTACGTTAGGAAGTGAGCTTGTCTTCTCCGGAGCAGGGACGATTCGTGTGAAGGCGTGCTTAGGGCTCGTTAATAAATAACTGATTCATCTAGGGCGATGCCCTGCCGGATG
>JAVHQA010000131.1:0-2821 GCA_036170875.1 Nitrospirales bacterium | reverse complement strand
CGACGTGCACGATCAGTTCATCCAGGCCGTCGTTGCGGGGCGCGCCATGAAGATAGAACAGGTTCGCGACCTGGCGGACGGCCGCGTCTTCACCGGACGGCAGGCGAAAACAGCCAGGCTCGTGGATGAGCTGGGCGACCTGCAGGACGCGATCAGGCTGGCAGGGAAAATGGTGGGCATCGCGGGCGAGCCGCGCGTCGTTGAAACCCACAAACGCTTCTCGCTGCGCGATTTGCTCGGCAGCGTCTTTGACGGAAAGGTTTCCGCGCTCATCCCGACCGGCATCAACCTGAAGTACATGCTGACATTCTAAGGGGGAACTGGTTATGACGAAAGCGCAGCTCATCGAGAAGTTGTCCGAGCAGGTGCCCACCCTGACCAAGCGGCAGGCCGAGGTCGTTGTCAACACCATCTTCAACGGCATCCGGACGGCGCTGGCCAAGGGCGACAAGATCGAAATCCGCGGCTTCGGGAGCTTTCGCCTGCGCAACCGCCGCATGAAGGAAGGCCGCAATCCGAAGACGGGTTCGACGGTCTCCGTCCCCGCCAAGCGCGTCCCCTTCTTCAAGGCCGGCAAGGAACTCAAGGAAATCGTCAACAGGTAGGCGGGCCGTGGCAGAACCTGACACCAAGACCGAGGACGCCCCGGAGATCCTCTGGACCGAGGGCGCGCTCCAGCGCATGGAGCGGGCGCCCGTCTTTCTCCGCGGCATGGTGAAGCGGCTGGCCGAGAAGAAGGCGCGTGAGCTGGGGTATCGCGAGATCACCGAAGACATCCTCACCCAATTCAAGGGCCAGATGATGGGCGGCATGGGCGGCGAGGCCGGCATGCAGGAGGCCGCGGGCGCCATGGCCGCCGGCCGCGTCCCATGGACGGCCGAGGCCAAGGCGCGGCTGGAGACCGTGCCCGAGTTCATGCGACACATGATCCGGCAGATCGCCGAGGACGTGGCCCGCGAGCGCGGCCACATGGAGGTCAACGTCGAGCTCTTCCAGAAGGTGGAGGCGCTCGGCGATGAAACCTTGCAGGCGGAGGCACCGCTGCCCTGGTCCGAGGGCGCGCAGGCACGGCTCCAACAGAAGATCGCGCAATCGCCTCCCATCGCCATGGGCTTCGTGGCGGACATGGTGAAACGCGACACGGAAGAGCGGGCCCGCGAGCTGGGGCTCGCCGCGATCGACGACGCGGCCCTCACCGCCATCTGGGACGCCCCGCTCGCGCCCGTGACCTGGAGCGACGAGGCGTGGACGCGCCTGCTCACCTCGCCCGACTTCGTCCGCAGCGGCATCCGCAAAGCCGCCGAGCGGCGCGCGCGCAAGCTGGGGCTCAAGGAAATCGACTCCGAGCACCTGACGGTCTTTCGCAACGAGGCGATGATGAAAGCGGTCAAGCGCATCCGCTCGTTCGGCTACAACGAGCTGACCTTCGACGCCTTCGACACGGCGCTCGAGAAGACCAAGCGGCTCCAGGGCAACCCCCAGGCCGAGAAGCGCCTGCAGGAAATCCGCGCGCACTTCAAGGCCCCCGACACCAAGAAGCCGGAAGGTGGCACGCTCGGTGCCGACCTGATGGACCGCTTCCGCAAGTACCTCAAAGGTGAGGGCAAGCTCTAACCGCAACCCTTTTTATTGGGGCTTCGATTTTTCCGGGCGAACGAGGACGAGGTACAGATCGTTGGCCGGGGGGCCGGCGGGGGGAGCGGATTCTGTGTCTAGTGGCGCCCTAAATACACGAGCACGGCCACGCTGCAGAGCCCGATCCACAGCAGGATGCCGCCCGTGATGATCCACCACCATCTGTCGCCCGCGCTTTCGCCCGGATCTTCTGGGCTCGTGTTCGCCGGCTCGCCCACGCTCTCCGTCTTTGCCGGATTCTCAGTCTCTGCCACGGCATAACCTCCCTGCTAAGGTAACGTCGCATTATGAACAACTCCAGGGACAATTGAAAGCCAACGGGTCCTGCGCCCCCTCCACCATGATCCCGGCCCCGCGTCACTCGTCAAAGCCCGCTAACCTTTCAATTCAATTGACAGGGAGTATCGCGCTGACTACAATGTCGTCAGGAATGGGAAACGGAGAGGAGAACGACGAATGGCGAGGGCGGCAAGAAAAATAGCGTCGGCGCCGACAGCTCCGGTTTCGGTCAGGTTCGGCAAGCGTGAAGCGACCATGGTCCGGATGCTGCAGGCCAGAGCGCAAGCCAACAGGCGCTCGCTGTCCGACCAGATGAAATACTTCGCCTTCCTGGGAATGGTCGGGAAGGACAACCCCGATCTGCCGATGAGCATGCTCGAAGGAATTCTTGAGGGCTTGGAAGAAAGCCGCGCCGGCCTGGCTGAGCCGTATCAGTGGGGCCGGATCGCTTGACTGGGCGATCAGGGCGGACCGTCCGGCAAGTCCCACGGTTTTGCAAGTCGAAGCGGCGACTCCCGGAAGCTGTTCAAACCGCTATAGACGATCAAGTCCGTTCGCTGCTGGACGACCCTCTCCTCGGGGAACCCAAGGTCGGCGCTCTCAAAGGCGTGCGGGTGGTGAAGTTCAAGGTCGGCCCCCATCAATACCTGCTTGCTTATCAGTGCCTCTCCAAGCCCAATGCGATCGAGGTTCTGGACGTGGGCGTCCACGAGAACTTCTACCGCGGGCTGGATGGCTATCTCAAATCCAAGTAAGCCCCGATGGGTCCTGCCGCCCTGTCGTAGGGGCGACCCGGTGGGTCGCCCCTCACAAAGGGCGAGGCGGCGCCTCGCCCTTACAGGAACCGCTTGGGTGGTTTGACGAGGATCATATACAGATCGTTGACGTTGGTGCCGGTGGGGCCGGT
>JAVHQA010000130.1:0-2838 GCA_036170875.1 Nitrospirales bacterium | reverse complement strand
GTGTCGGCGCCGCCCGGGCCGGTTGCCGCCAAGACGCCGGCGCCACAGGAGCGGGAAGATGTCCCCCGCCCGCCGGAGCGGGTACCCTCGCCGCTTCCGCTCCCGCCTTCAAAACCTTTGCCGGTCACCGAGGAGCCGAAGCGTGTTGAAGTTGTGACGCCCTCCAAGACGCCAGTGGCAAAGGAGGCTCCGCGTCCCGTGCCTCCTCCCGAGCCTGCCGTACCTGCTCCCACTCCAAGAGTGGATGTTCCGGTCAAGCCGAAAACGGTGCCGGCCACTCCTGAATCGTCGGCGCCTCCTCTGCTCGCGCAAGCTCCGGCACCGCCGAAGCCCGAGCAAAAGCCGGTACAGGATGCGCGTGCGGTACCACCGTCTTCGGCACCGGCCCATGAGCGCGTGGTAACGGGACGGGACGGCGCGGTAATGGTGCTGGTGCAGGCGGGAGAATTTCTGATGGGCAACCAGGCCGAAGAGGATGCGCCGCCCCACCGTGTCTACCTGGATGCGTTTTACATCGACCGGCATGAGGTGACCAACGGCCGGTATCTGAAGTTTGTGGAGGCCACCCGCCATCGCGCGCCCCAGCATGTTGTCGATCCGCAATACGATCTCTGGACGGGGACGACGCTCGTGCAGGGAGTCGCGGACCTGCCGGTCGTCAACGTGGATTGGTCCGACGCGGACACGTACTGCCGGTGGGCCGGCAAGCGCCTGCCGACGGAGGCGGAATGGGAAAAGGCGGCGCGCGGAACGGACAGCCGGATTTATCCGTGGGGGAACGAGGCACCGAGCCTTGCGCGGTTGAATTTTTCGCGCCGCTGGCAGGGTGTCCACACGCTCCAGCCGGTCGGCAATTACGAGGCGGGCAATTCGCCCTATGGGGCGCAAGACATGGCCGGCAACGTGTGGGAGTGGGTTGGTGATTGGTACGACGCGGGCGCGTATGCGGCGGGGCCGGCGCGCAATCCGCAGGGGCCGTCATCCGGATCGTCGAAAATCCTCAGGGGCGGGTCCTGGACGAACTCCGCGGAGACCGTCCGCACGACGCACCGTCGGGAGGAAGACCCCGAGATGCGCAACGGCGACAGCGGCTTCCGCTGCGCCCGGGGCGCGAATTAATGCCGTTCGTGAGACTGTCTCCCTGGACGGCCAAGCTGCGCGAGTGGCAGGCTCGCGCCGTGTCCGGCGTCCTGACCCATGCGCGTCCTGATTTTCTCGCGACGGCAACGCCCGCGGCGGGGAAAACGCGCTTCGCCCTGCGGATCGCCCATCAGTATCTGGCCGATCGAGTGGCCAGCCGTGTGCTGGTCATCTGTCCGACGAATCATCTGCGTACGCAATGGGCGACCGCTGCCGGCCTGGTCGGGATTCACCTGGATCCGGCGCTGACGAACGAGCAGGCCATCGAAGCGCGCGACTACCATGGCGCAGTCGTGACCTATCAGCAAGTCTGTCTCGCGCCGGCTGTGTTTCAGCGCGCCTGCCGGAGTCGGCCCTCGCTGCTCATCTTCGACGAGTTGCACCATGCGGGCGAGGGCAAGGATTGGGGCAATGCGCTGCGGGAAGCGTTTGACGAGGCGGTCTTTCGCCTGGCTTTATCGGGCACCCCCTTTCGCTCCGATAACAATCCGATTCCCTATGTGCGGTATGAGCAGGGCGAGAGCCAGGCCGATTTCACCTATGGGTATGCCGAGGCGATTCGCGAGAGTGTCTGTCGTCCGATTCTCTTTCCGAGCTACGAGGGGGAACTGACGTGGCTCTCGGAGGGCCGCGAACATCGGGCGACATTTGAGGATGGACTCACCTTCGAGCGGCAGCGGGAACGGCTCAAGACCGCGCTGTTGCAAGAAAGTTGGCTGGGTTCGGTCATCACGGATGCCCATGCCGAGTTACGCCGGCTTCGCAAGCAGGAACAGCCGGATGCCGGCGGGCTCATCGTTGCAATGAATCAGGACCATGCCCGGCAGGTGGCGGAGCTGGTCGGGCGTATCACGGGCAGCCGCGCGCATGTGGCCGTGTCCGACGATCCGTCGGCTTCGAAGACGATTACCACGTTCGCGCATCATAAGACCCGGCAATGGCTCGTCGCGGTGAACATGGTGAGCGAAGGCGTCGATATTCCGAGGCTCCGTGTCGGCGTTTACGCCACGAACGTCCTGACCGAGATGTATTTTCGGCAGGTCGTCGGGCGATTCGTCCGGATGCAGGAGGGACTGCCGAAGCCGCAACGAGCCTGGCTCTACCTGCCCAAGGACGCCACCCTCGTCCACTATGCCAAACAGATCAAGACTGAACGCGACCATGTGCTGGAAGAGATCATGCCCTCTGTGCAGCGCACGTTGTTCGGTACGGCCGCCACCTCGCTGAAAGAGTACATCCCGTTGCACGGGGTGGCACGGGTGGATGCCTTGATCGGGGGAGATGAGGCGGAATCAGGCGGCGAGGGCAAGGGCGTCGCAGAGCCGGCCGTGCCGCTCCATGACAAGAAGAACGAATTGCGAGACCAGCATCGCGCCCTCGTCGGCGCCGTGGCGCGAAAGGCCGGCATCGATCATCGCCAACTCAATGCGGAACTCATCAAACGAACCGGCGGGCGGGTCGATCAGGCGACCGTCGCGCAACTGGAGCGCCGCATTGCGCTGCTGGAAAAGTGGCGGGATTCCGGTTTTGACGGCGGCCGGCCGCGAGCCTAGCCTGCCGTACTGTTAAACCGGGACAGATTTAATTTTCCTGGCACAGGCGGGAGTTTGACAGGTTCTGGCGCCTATGTAATCATATAGGCTATCCTATAGATCAACGGGAGGAGGCCTGTTATGGCGAGCGGGACGAGACAAGCGA
>JAVHQA010000129.1:0-2842 GCA_036170875.1 Nitrospirales bacterium | reverse complement strand
CAGAACAACCTGAAGAACGTGTCGCTGCGGATTCCGCATGATCAGATCACCGTCATCACCGGAGTCTCCGGTTCCGGGAAATCCTCGCTGGCCTTCGACACGATCTTCGCCGAAGGCCAGTGGCGCTACATCGAATCCCTGTCCACCTACGCGAGAATGTTCCTGGAAAAGCTCGACCGCCCGGACGTGGACCGGATCGAGCACATTCGGCCGGCCATCGCCATCGAGCAGAAGAATCCCGTCCGCACCGCGCGCTCCACCGTCGGCACGACCACCGAGATCGCCGACCTCCTCCGGCTGCTGTTCGCAAAGATCGGACGTCCTATCTGCCCTGACTGCGGCACCGAAGCCCGCTCCTACCAGCCGGGCGACGTCGCCGAGACGCTGTTGACGGAACACCCAGGAGCGCGGGCCATGATCCTGTTCCCGATCACGATCGGCGCGGACATCGACCCGCTTCCGCTGATTCAGGATGTGCTTCGTCGCGGGTTCGTGCGGCTCCGCATCGCCGGCGACATCGTGGACCTGACGCCGGACGCCGTGCGGGCGATCGCCTCCCGATTGAAAGACGCCGCTGAAATGGAGGTGGTGCTGGACCGCCTCGTGCTTCGCCCGGACGAGCGCGCGCGCCTCACGGACACGGTTGAGACGGCGTTCCGCGAAGGCGGCGGGCGGTGCGCCGTGGAGATCATCGGCGCGGGACGGCGCCGCTTCGCGCACGCCTACGGCTGCCAATCCTGCGGCCGGACCTTCGAGACGCCGAAGCCCGCGCTCTTTTCCTTCAATCACCCCCTTGGCGCCTGCCCGGCCTGCAAGGGCTTCGGCAACATCCTGCGCTACGACAAGGACCTCATCGTTCCGGACCAAACCAAAAATCTGGCGGGAGGCTGTATTGAGCCCTGGACCAAACCCTCGGCCGACTGGTGGCAGAAGGAAATGCTGCTGGCCTTCAAACGGCGCGGGCTCGACATCGCAAAGCCCTATAACAAACTCACGCCGACCGAACGCAACCTGCTCTGGGATGGCGACGGCAAACTGGAAGGCATCAACACTTTCTTCGAGTACCTTGAGGGCAAACGCTACAAGCTGCACGTGCGCGTGCTGCTGAGCCGCTACCGCAGCCCGGTCACCTGCGAGGACTGCGCCGGGACGAGGCTGCGCCCCGAGGCGCTGGCCGTGCGGGTCTGCGGTCGGACCATTACCGAGGTGACGGACATGACCATCGTCGGAGCGGCCGAATGGACGCGACTGCTGCCCCTCTCGCCCTTCGAGCGGGAGGTCGCCAAAGACATCCTCGGCATGCTCAACGCCAAGCTGGGATTCCTGCTCAGGGTCGGGCTCGGCTACCTCACCCTCTCGCGCCAGACCCGGACGCTCTCGGGCGGCGAGGCGCAGCGGATCAGCCTGGCGACCCAACTCGGCGCGCAGCTGACGGGCACATTGTACGTTCTGGACGAGCCGACCATCGGCCTGCACGCACGCGACACCGCGACGCTCGCCGGCATCCTCACCGACCTGGCCAAGGCCGGGAACACGGTCATCATGGTCGAGCACGACCGGACCATGATCGAGACCGCGCACTTCGCGGTGGAGATGGGACCGGCGGCCGGCGAAAAAGGCGGAGAGATCGTCTGCGCCGCCCGGCTGCCCGAGTTCCTGGCCCACCCGTCAGCGCTGACCGCCCGCTACCTCACCGGCCAGGAGACGATCCCGCTGCCGCGCAGGCGCCGCAAGGGCACGGGGCACACGCTCGCGCTGGTCGGCGCCTCCGAACACAACCTCAAACACATCGCCGTGAAGATCCCGCTCGGCACGTTTACCTGCGTGACGGGCGTCTCGGGGTCGGGCAAGAGCACGCTGGTTCAGGAGACCATCTATCGCGCGCTCGCCCGCGCCTTCCGCTTGGAGAGCCTGCCGATGGGCCGGTTTGAAACGATCGGCGGGGTCGAGCACCTGCGCGGGGTCCGGCTCATCAACCAGGAACCCATCGGCCGGACGCCGCGCTCCAACCCGGTCACCTACATCAAGGCGTTCGACGACATCCGCCGCTTCTTTTCGGTCCTGCCGGAGGCCCGGCGGCTCGGCCTGACAGCCGGCGATTTCTCCTTCAACACGGTTGGCGGGCGCTGCGAAGCCTGCCAGGGCACCGGCCTGCAGAAGATGGAAATGTACTTCTTCGAGGACATCTACGCGACGTGCGACGTCTGCGAGGGGCGGCGTTTCCAGCCGAACGTCCTGACAGTCCGGCATCGCGGCAGGACCATCCACGACGTGCTGGGCCTGACCGTCACCGAGGCGCAGGCGTTCTTCTCCGAATCGCTCGCCGTCGGCATCAAGCTGCGCCTGCTTGCGTCGGTGGGCTTGGGCTACCTGCGCCTGGGGCAGCCGGCGACGACGCTGTCGGGCGGCGAGGCCCAGCGGCTCAAGATCGCGGGAGAGTTGGCAAGAGTGGATGGGAGAAATCGGGCCGATCAGGGCCTGCTCTACATCCTGGACGAGCCCACCACAGGCCTGCACATGGACGACATCAAGAAGCTGCTGACCGTGCTGAACCGGCTGGTGGACGCCGGGCATACGGTGCTCGTCGTCGAGCACAACCTCGATGTCATCAAGACGGCCGACTGGGTGATTGATCTGGGGCCGGAGGGCGGCGACCTGGGCGGCGAGGTCGTGGCCATGGGCCCGCCCGAAGCGATTACGACGGAGCGCGCCTCCCACACGGGCAAAGCGCTGCAGAAGTATCTCTAACCGAAGATCCTGTCGCCTGCGACTCCGGGGTCCTGTCGGCGAGTCACCCTGACGTACTCAGGCCGTTTCGGCGTTGCAGCCACGCAGACTCGCC
>JAVHQA010000128.1:7470-13910 GCA_036170875.1 Nitrospirales bacterium | reverse complement strand
CAATTCTCGGCGACTCTCCCCGAGCACAACCGCGCCGTGGACCACCATCAGAAGAGGATCGCGCGCCGGCACGCGCGCAAGGCGGCGTGATGCTTTCTTTTCCTCTTTTTTGTTTTTCCTGCCATGATGTTGCTGGTGGTTTTGCTGAAAGTCGATGGAACTGATGGCAATTAATCTCGACAAACCAAAGCTTTGGAAGGCAGACATCGCCCAATCTGTTGATATGTACAATGACTGGTTCCTGAAGTTTGCTCCGAAAGCTTTTCGAGAGACGCGCACTAAGACTACCAAAGACGTAGAGGCCACGCTAAAGACAACAAAAAACCTCACGAAAGTTGATCCGTCAATCCTGCGCAAGTATCCAGAAGTCCTTCCGACTCTCCGCATGTCCACGTGCCCACCGCTCGCAGTTGATAGGCTCATTGGGCTCGCTGGAGTGCAGAACAGCCTGGTGAAAAGGATCGAGAACGAGAAGAAGTTGCCCGTGAAGCTTAAAGGAACGGCGCTTGACGTGGAACTCCAAAAAATCGGAGACATCATTGAGCGCATGGCGGACCCGGATATCTTTGTATGGCTCAAGCGGGAGAAGCCGGCTACGAACATGGAGATACACCGTGCGGCAACTATCGTAGCGGACCGGCTGTGTGGGTCTGTTGCAAACCCTATCATTCGCAATGCTCAGGAGAAGAGACAGTTGGCTGTGATCAAGAAATGGCTGGAGGCCCGGAGTTATCGGCAACTCGCTACAGGCGAGGGCCCAAAGTTCAATTCAATGGCGCCAGGCACCTTTAGCTTCCGAATGAACGTTCCGGTCACTAGAGAAGGCGGGAACAAAGTCAACATTCCCGTTGATGCCGTCATCATGCCAAAGACGGCGAAGTCGGGCGATCTCCCTATTTTCTTCGAGGCAAAGTCGGCGGGTGATTTTACCAACGTGAACAAGCGGCGTAAGGAAGAGGCCATCAAGATGACACAGTTGCGCCACACCTATGGGAAAAGGGTGCGGTTCAATCTGTTCTTGTGTGGATACTTTGATAGCGGCTACCTCGGCTATGAAGCCGCTGAGGGCATTGACTGGGTGTGGGAACACCGAATTGACGATCTAGCCAAGTTCGGCTTGTGAGACTATGCAGGAACTAAAGAGAGAAAAAGAACGACTGTCCCTGCAAACCCGCTTGGATGCCGCAAAGACGCAGGCTGAACGGAACCGGCTTGGCCAGTTCGCAACCCCTACCGCTCTTGCGCAAGACATTTTGCGTTTCGGTATGACTTTGCTGGAGGACGATAAACCCATCCGATTCATTGACCCGGCAATCGGAACGGGTTCTTTCTTCGCCGCTCTCTTAAACACCGTACCCAGGAAGCGGATCGAAGTCGCGAAGGGGTTTGAGTTGGACACGCACTATGAAGCGCCGACCCGAGAGCTATGGCGAGGTGCCCCACTCGACCTGGAACTTGGAGACTTCACACGCGCTACGCCTCCGACGAAGGAATGCGACCGCTTTAACCTAGTGATCTGCAACCCTCCCTATGTGCGCCACCACCATATCAAGAACGGTGAGAAGGTGCAGTTGCAGAAAGCTGTTGAGATTGCCTGCGGGGTTCGTATAGCCGGCTTGGCTGGACTGTACTGCTACTTTCTTGGGCTATCTCATGCCTGGATGCAATGTGGAGGGGTCGCGGGTTGGCTAATCCCCAGTGAATTCATGGACGTGAATTATGGGGAAGCGGTCAAGCGATACCTCTTGGACAAAGTGACGCTCCTCCATATTCATCGTTTTGACCCCAACAGCGTACAATTTGACGACGCGCTCGTTTCTTCGGCTGTCCTCTGGTTCCGCAACGACCCACCGCCAGCGGGTCACGAAGTCAAGTTTACGTTTGGTAGTTCCCTCTCCAAGCCGAAAATTACTCGCAGTGTTCCAGCCGAAGCCCTGCGGAAAGAAACCAAGTGGACGCGATTTCCTGTGTTGGGTGTGAGGGAAGGAACAACACGCTACCGCCTCTCGGACCTCTTTACGATCAAGCGGGGAATTGCGACCGGAGATAACAAGTTCTTTATCCTCACGGAGGAGCAAATCAAAGCCCATGGCCTTCCTGCCGGTGTCTTCCGTCCGATTCTGCCTAGCCCCCGTTACGTGCCGGTTGATGAAATCACGGCCGATCAAAGCGGGGCACCGGTGCTGGATCGTCAACTGTTTCTATTGGACTGCAAACTGTCCGAGGTGGAAGTCAGGGAGAAGTATCCTAAGCTCTGGACATACCTTGAAGGGGGTAAGGGGGATGTTTCGGAACGCTATCTTTGCCGTTCCAGGAAGGTGTGGTATTTCCAAGAGGAACGTCCGCCCGCCGCGATCCTCTGCACCTACATGGGACGAGGCAATGCTAAGAACGGACGGCCGTTCCGGTTCATTTTGAACCATTCCCGGGCCACTGCCGCGAACGTCTATTTACTCTTGTACCCGAAGCCGATGCTTGCTCGTGAAATTTCGAAAGACCGATCCGTACTGCGCAGGGTTTGGGGAATCCTCAATAGCCTATCTCCAAAATCGCTTTTGGGAGAGGGGAGAGTTTATGGCGGAGGACTTTACAAACTTGAACCGAAAGAATTGGGGAATGTGGATGCAATAACTATTGTGGATGTGGCACCTGAGCTACAAAACCAATCGGCAGCGACACAGACGGGTTTATTCGATCGAGCAACGGCCTAAAAATGCCAGTTAACGATATGTTCCAGATTGAAGAGGGGAGTAAATCTCTCCTTTATGGCATAGGAACTTTCATTGTGTGCTGTGTTCTCTTTGGGGCGTCGGCGGCGCAGGCGGAGACGTGGAAGTGCAGGCAGGCGGATGGCTCGGTGGTGTTCTCCGATCGGAATCTGACCGGCCAGTGCGCCCCATGGGAGGACACGCCGCCGCTCATGCGCGTGCCGTCCATTCCTCCGCTCGGCGGGGCGCCGCAGGCAGAAGCCAGGCCGGAGGCCGTCACGCCGGTGCCGCCGGCGCCCGCGCAGGTGCCGACGCCCGGGCGCGGCCGCCGGATCGATCCGCCGTCGGACACCAACATCACGATCAGCGATGTGAAGGCGACGCCGAGCTTCAACAGCCTGCTCGGCATCGCCCAGTTTCAGGCGACCATGGTGCTGGAGAACGGCGACACCGAATGGACGGCGGAGAAGATCTGTGTCACCGTGCGGTTCCGGGACGTCAGCCTGGTCTTTGTGGACGTCAATCAAATCGGGTGCATGGAGGGCCTCAAGCCCCTCGATAGCCGCTCGTTCATGGTCAACTATACCGGCACGATCCCTCCGAAACGCTTTCCCATCACGGCCGAGGCCAAAGTGGATTACGTCAAGTGGACAAAATAGGAGCGCGATAAATTGGTTCCAACAGTTGAGTGGAAGGACGGCGCCGTCCGGATTCTGGACCAGAGCCGGCTCCCGGACAAGGTCGAGTTCGTGGATTGCCGCGATTACGAAACGGTCGGCATCGCCATCAAGGAACTCTGGGTGCGCGGCGCGCCGGCCATCGGCATCACGGCGGCGATGGGGGTGGCCCTCGGCGCGCAGGCCGTCAAGGCCATGGAGTTTGACGCCTTCCGCAAGGCGGTCTGGGCGATCGCCGATCATCTGGCCGCGACGCGCCCCACGGCCGTCAATCTGTTTTGGGCCATCGACCGGATGAAGCGCCGGCTTGACGCCCTGCAGGCCGAGCCCATTCCCACGATCAAGCAGAAGCTGATCGTCGAATCCCAGGCGGTGCTCGACGAAGACATTGCCATGAACAAGGCCATGGGCAAGCATGGTGCGGCGGTGATCGGCGACGGGCAGACGATCCTCACGCACTGCAATGCGGGCGCGCTCGCTACGGGTGGGTACGGCACGGCGCTCGGCGTCGTGCGGGCGGCGTGGGAGGCGGGGAAGAAGATCCGCGTGGTGGCCGACGAGACCAGGCCGGTCCTCCAGGGCGCGCGGCTGACGGCCTGGGAGCTGATGCAGGACGGCATTCCGGTGACGCTCATCACCGACAACATGGCCGGCGCGCTGATGCAGCAGGGCAGGATTCACGTCTGCGTCGTCGGCGCGGACCGCATCACCGCGAACGGCGACGTCGCCAACAAGATCGGAACCTACAGCGTGGCGGTGCTGGCCCACGCGCACGGCATCCCCTTCTATGTGGCGGCGCCCAGCTCCACGATCGATCTCTCGATGGCCTCGGGCGAGCAGATTCCCATCGAGCAGCGCGATCCCCGCGAGGTGACCCACGTGCGGGGCAAGGAGTCCATCGCGCCGGACGGCGTGGAGGTGTTCAACCCGGCCTTCGACGTGACGCCGGCCCGGCTGATCACCGGCATCATCACCGAAAAAGGCATCTTCAAGCCGGGCGAACTGGCCGACCGGATGCGGTCACTTTGATGCGGAAGCCCCTTTTTTTCTCCCGCCGATTCCGGTATAGTGCGCCATCATGAGTGAACGCACGCTTGCCATCATCAAGCCGGACGCCGTCGGGCAGCACCTCGTCGGGGCCATCATCCAATGCTACGAGAAGGCGGAGTTGATTCCGCTCGGGATGAAGCTCATGCGGCTGACCAAGGCCCAGGCCGAAGGATTCTATTACGTCCACAAGCATCGGCCGTTCTACGACAGCCTCTGCAGCTTCATGTCCTCGGGGCCCATCGTCGTGCTGGCTCTGGCGGGGGCAAACGCCATTCAGCGGCACCGCGATCTGATGGGCGCGACGGACCCGGCCAAGGCCGCCGAAGGCACGATCCGCAAGGCGTATGGGACGGATATCGAGCACAACGCCGTCCACGGGTCCGATTCCCCCGAAACCGCGCAGGTTGAACTCGGCTATTTCTTCAGCACGCTGGAGTGGCCGCAACGCTGACCACTCTTCGCAGGCCCGTCCTCCTTCCACTCATCGCGCAATTTATTGCGATCATGTTCATCCTGACGCTGCCGGCCTGCTCGGCGCGGGTGGCGCGGCCGTCGCCCCCGGCAAAAGTGCTGCTGCCGTCACAGGAGGTCATCGCCGGCCTTCTCCAGAACGGCAAACAGGCGGTGGCGCAGGGGCAGTATGACCGCGCGATCGGCCTGTTCCGCCGCCTCCAGGACGGCTATCCCAACGCGCCCGAACGTCCCGAAGCGACGCTGTTACTGGCGCAGGTCTTTGAGAAACGGGGTGAGACCATTCAGGCGCTGGTCGAATATCGCAAGCTGGTCTCCGACTTCCCCCAGGCTTCACAGGCGACGCTGGCCCGCACAAAAATTCCTGAACTCGAACGCCAACTGCCCGTCGCGCGGCCGCCGCTGGAGGGCCGGACCATCGGGGTGCACGTGGGGCCTGACGCCATCGCCGGCCTCGATGACCGCGAGCTGGGCCGTCTGCGGCAATCCGGAACGAATACCCTCCTTGTGAGCGTCATGAAGAACAAGCCCGGCCCCGGCGTCTATTTCAAGACCGACTGGGCGCCCGTCATCCGGGATTCTCTGTCCGCGCTGGTGGGGACGGCCCATCGCCAGGGCATGCAGGTGTGGGCGTCCTTCTCCGTCCGCCGCATGGACTGGGTCGACCCGAAGCAGGAATGGGCGGACTGGAAGTTCAATTCCCAGACCGGCAGGCTGGAGCGGGTTGAGACGCTGGACCTTCTGCATCCTGCGCTGAGGGATTATCTCGTGGGCCTTCTGACGGATCTGGCGGGAACGGGGGTGGACGGCATTTTCCTGGCGGCCGATCCTCCGTCCGAGGCGAACGAGGGATTCAGCACCCACGCGCTGCGGAAGTTTGAGAAGGACATGGGCCAGCCGGTGGACCCGAGCCGGCTCCTTTCCGCGCAGGGACGCGAGCGGTCGTTGGGGTACGCGCCCGAGTTCTGGCGCTGGTTGGGGTGGAAGCAGCGCGAGCAGTCCAGGTCGGTGCTCGGCGTGATGGAGGCGGTCCGTGCGGCGTTCCCCGGCCTGCTGGTGGCGGTGGAGGTGCATCCTGAAGCGGTCACCAACCCGCAGGCGGCCCTGGCGCTGTATGCGGAGGATCTCCTCGATCTCAGACGGTATCGCCTGGACTATATTGCCCTGCCGGTCACGGCCGCCCAGGGAGCGCTGGCCGCCAAAGCCGCTGAGATCGTGCGCGGGGAGCGACTGCTGCTGCTGGTCGATCCGGCGGACAAGAGCGGGCTCAAGCCTACGACGCTTCCGGTTGGAACCGGGTTGATTTACAAGGAGAAAGCAGGCCGGCCTCGCTTGACAAACCAGGGACGCTAATCTAGCATCGCGCTTCCACTTTATTGATTAAAACGCTCCTCATGGAACCGTTGCAATGGGCGGAGCAACGGGTACCCCGACGTCGGAGCTACAGAAACCGCAGGCGCTTATTTTAGGAGACAAATTAATGATACCGGAAAACTTGCGCTATCATAAGGAACACGAGTGGGTCAGGGTCGAG
>JAVHQA010000128.1:0-7370 GCA_036170875.1 Nitrospirales bacterium | reverse complement strand
AATGATACCGGAAAACTTGCGCTATCATAAGGAACACGAGTGGGTCAGGGTCGAGGGAAAGCAGGCCGTCGTGGGGATCAGCAACCATGCCCAGGAAGCCCTGGGCGACATCGTGTTTTTTCAATTGCCCCAGGTCGGCGCCAAGGTGAAGGCTGGGCAGGAAATCGGCGAAGTCGAATCCACAAAAGCGACATCCTCCATTTATACGCCTGTCAGCGGGACGGTGTCTAAAGTCAATGGAGCCCTGAGCGAACGGCCGGAGCTGGCCAACAAGGATCCCTACGGGGAAGGGTGGGTGGCCGTCATTGAGCTGGCCGACCCTGCGGAAGTGAACGGGCTGATGGACGCGAAGGCATACGCGGCGTTCCTCGAAGCCGAAACGGGAGGGCATTAAGCCCTCCCCTACAAGAAAGCAGATGTAGGGGCGGGGTTCATCCCCGCCCGGCTGCTCTATGCCCAGTCCCACACGCATCGTCATCATCGGCGCCGGCACCGGCGGCTACGTCGCCGCGATCCGCGCGGCGCAGCTCGGCGCGCAGGTGACGCTTATCGAGGCCGCCGCCGTGGGGGGGCTGTGCCTCAACTGGGGCTGCATCCCCAGCAAGTCGTTGCTCGCCTGCGCTGAGCTCGCGCAGAAGATCAAGAAGGCGGGGGAGTTCGGGATCACGATCACGGGCGCCGTGACGTACGATCTGGCCCGCATGGTCGAGCGCAAGAACAAGATTGTGGCGGGGCTGGTCAAGGGCGTCCGCACCCTGCTGAAGACCTGGAACGTGGAGCTGATCGAAGGCCGGGGCGCGCTGGTCAACGCGACGACCGTCCGCGTGGTGAAGGCGGACGGAACGGAGGCGATCCTGCAGGCCGATACGATCATTGTCGGGACCGGCACCACGGCGCCCGCTCTGCCCAACCTCGCGCTGGACGGGACCCATATCATCAGCAGCCGGGAAGCGCTGGACCTGACCGCCATCCCGGACAGTCTGCTGATCGTGGGCGGCGGGGTGGAAGGCTGCGAGTTCGCGTCGCTGTTCAGCGTGCTTGGCACGAAGGTGACGCTTGTGGAGATGCTGCCGCGCATTCTTCCCACCGAGGACGAAGAGGTCTCCGCGCTGCTGGCCGCCGAGCTGAAGAAGCTGGGCGTGACGATTCTGGTGAACGCCCGCGTGGAGAAAGTCGCGGTCGGCCCGGGTGGAGTCTCGACCACGCTGGCAGACGGCACTACCGTGGCCTCTGCCAAAGTGCTGGTGTCGATCGGGCGGCGATTCAATACGGGCGGCAAGACCGATGAATTGGGATTGAAAGAGGCGGGCGTGCAGCTCGGCCGACGCGGAGAGATCCTCGTCAACGAGCGCATGGAGACAAATGTGCCGGGCGTCTACGCGATCGGCGATGTGACCGGCAAGGCGATGCTGGCCCACGTGGCGTCGGCCCAGGGCAAGGTCGCGGTCCGCAACATTCTCGGCCGGCCGGCCACGATGTCGTACGACGTGATCCCGGCGGGGATCTTCACGTTCCCGGAGGTCGGGCGCGTGGGGCTGACCGAGCAGGAGGCCAGGCAGCGTGGCATGGACATCAAGATCGGCAAGTTCCGCCCGATCGGGCTGGGCAAGGCGCACGCGTCCGGCGAAACGAGTGGCCTGATGAAGATCATCACCGAGGCGAAGACCGGCCGGATCGTCGGCGTACACCTCGTCGGGTCGCATGCGGCGGACCTGATTCACGAAGCCACCGTCGCCATGCAGGCGGGCGCCACCGCCGCGACGCTCGCCGGGACGATCCACGCGCACCCCACGATGGCGGAGGGATTGATGGAAGCGGCCGAGGACGTGGAAGGCATGGCGATCCATCTCGCCCGCCGGAAAGTGAGCGCGGCATGACCTGGCTGCAAGGTCTGCTCGTCAAGCTCCTGATGCTTGCCGTGACGGTGGGCGTCCTTTACTGGGCCGTCAATCCCAAGATGATCGCTGAGCCTGAACAGCCCGTGGCGGGATTGCCGCTGACTGCCGATGCGCAGGGCGGGGACGAGTCGGGCGAGGCATCTGTTGATCGCGATTCGGCTCTCAGGTCGGACACGGGAGCCAGGAGTCCGGCCGCTTCGCCCGCGTCACCCGATCGAGGACGCGCTGCGGCCGTGTCCTCCCCGGCCCGGCCCGCGCCGCCGCCGCGCCGCGCCGTGACATTCCCGCTGGATATCAACAAGGCCCGGCTCGAGGATCTGATGGAGTTGCCGGGCATCGGCGAAACGCTGGCACAGCGCATGGTGGAGTACCGGAAGAGCCATGGCAAGTTCCGCAGCGTGGACGAGTTGCGGAAGGTGCGGGGCATCGGGGAGAAACGGATGGCGCAACTCCGCCCCCTGGTCATGACGGCGGTGGCGCCATGAGACGGATCGGGCAGGGCAAGCCCTGCCCCTACATCGGGTTTGTTCGTCGTATTTGTAGGGGCGCTGCTTGCTGCGCCCTCTTCGAGGCATCATGAACGAAGTGGAACGGCAGCTTGCCCTCATCGCGCGCGGCACCGTCGAGATCATCCAGAAAAAGGAGCTCGAGGACAAGCTGGCGGCCTCGATCAAGGAGCACCGGCCGCTCCGTATCAAGGCGGGCTTCGATCCCACCGCGCCCGACCTGCACCTCGGCCACACCGTCCTCATCCACAAGCTGAAGCATTTTCAGGACCTGGGCCACGAGGTGATCTTCCTCATCGGCGACTTCACGGGCATGATCGGCGACCCGACCGGCATGTCGGAAACCCGGAAGTCGCTCACGAAGGAAGAAGTGCGGCAGAACGCCAAGACCTACGAGCGCCAGATTTTCAAAATCCTCGACCCCGTCCGGACCACCCTCGACTTCAACAGCCGGTGGATGAACGCCATGACGGCCGAGCAGCTCATCCACCTGAGCGCGCACTACAGCGTGGCCCGGATGCTGGAGCGCGACGATTTCCACAAGCGCTATCATGACCAGAAGCCGATCAGCATCCACGAGTTCCTGTACCCGCTGGTCCAGGGGTACGATTCCGTGGCCCTCGAGGCGGACGTCGAGCTCGGCGGCACCGATCAGAAATTCAACCTGCTGGTCGGCCGCGACCTCCAGCGCGTGTACGGCCAGCCGCCGCAGATCGTGATCACGATGCCGCTGCTCGAAGGCACCGACGGCGTCCGCAAGATGAGCAAGAGCCTGGGCAACTACATTGCGCTCGAAGACCCGCCGGGCGAGATGTTCGGCAAGATCATGTCCATCTCGGATCAGCTCATGCTGCGGTACTACGAGCTGCTCACGACGGAGGATTTGAGCGCTGTCAAGGCCCTGCATCCGATGGAGGCCAAGCTGACACTGGCGCATCGCCTGGTCGCCACGTATCACGGGGCGGCGGCGGCCGACGAGGCGCGGGCGGAGTTCCAGCAACGATTCAGCCAGCGGGAGTTTCCGGTGGAATCGGCGGAGCGCAAGACGCTGCCCGCCGGGCCCACCCCGCTGGTCGCTGTGCTGGCGCAGGCCGGGCTCGCGCCCAGCAAGACCGAGGCGCGTCGGCTGATCGCGCAGGGCGGCGTGGAGATTGACGGCGAGAAGGTGACCGACGGCGATCACGTCATGGCCGGCGAGCCCGGCCGGGACTATCGGCTGAAAGTCGGCAAGAAGAGATTCGCCGTGATCCGGTTTGACGGCAAGGCCTAGCCGCGCGCGGTGCGGTTGACTTGTTCGGAAGGCTTAGCGGATAATCAAAAACTCAGGGGCGGGAGTAGCGCAGTGGTAGCGCAGCGGCTTCCCAAGCCGTCGGTCGCGGGTTCAAATCCCGTCTCCCGCTCCAAACCAGGCCAGCTCGGTCCGGTTAAACTGCTTTCTTGATCTTGCCGCTGCGGATGCAGCGCGTGCAGGCGAGGATGCGGCGCGTGGCGCCGTTGATGAGCGCCCGGATGCTCTGAAGATTCGGGCGAAAGACCCGTTTGGTGCGGTTGTTGGCGTGGCTGACGGTGTTGCCGGTCGCGCGTTTCTTCCCGCAGATTTCACATTCCCTGGCCACGGTAGTGCTCCTCCTGGTTACTCAAGCCGAGGCGCATGCTACCACAACGGGTCTTTCGCTGACAAGTGCGCCGCGCACCTAGCTTGCCAGGAATTTCTGCAGGGCGATGGTTACGAGAATGCCGATGGCGGCCATCACGACCATCACTTCGATCAACGGAAACTGCTTGTCCTCGCCAGCCGCTTTTTTGAGTATCCGTTCCATGTCCGCTCCCTCCTGTTTTGATTCTGCGTTTTCTGCTTCTTCTGGCGCTCAATCACGCCATCTGCTATGAGATATAGCAACCGCCATACCATCCCGGTGAAGCTTGGAACATGTTGAAAAGTTGACGGTTCTTGGAATCGTCAGGCCGAGCCGGTGGGACGACCACAAATTTTTGTCGCCGTTGCGGTTGCAAATTTTGGTGCGCGGATTCTTGCGGGGCTTCGTATTGATCTTTTGGGGCGAGACAGCGAGAATGACCCGCGAGACGTTGATGTGAATGGATTGAGCGAGACACTACAGGGGATCGCCCACGCGCTGGAGTCGGCGGAGCGGATCGGGCCGAAGGGCCGCTCCGCCATTCACGTCTTCGTCTCCGATCGGGTGGCGCAGGCGCTCAGGGATGCGGTTCGGTCCCCTGCGGTTGAGGCGGACATGCTGCATCTCATGCACCTGTTTTCTGATTTTGAATTGCTGGAAGAGGGCCGGAGGCGGGAACGTCTGGCCGAGGCGCGGGCGTTGGTGGACCGGCTTCGCCGAACCGTGGAGGCGTCGCCCGAACCGTTGCGCCCGGTGTACCGGCTTTGGGAGTCTCCCGTTCAATACCTGCGGGGCGTGGGGCCGAAGAAGGCGGAAATTCTGGCCAGGGCGGGCATCCGGACGTTGGAGGATGCCGTCTGGTCGCTCCCGTGGCGCTACGAGGACCGGACCCAGGTGCGGCTCATCGAAAATTTAATCCCCGGGCAGGAGGCGGTCGTTGCCGCCGAGGTCCAGGCGGCCAGGCTCGCGGTCACCGCCCACAAGCGCCGCAAGCTGGTCGAAGTGACCGTGGCGGATCACACCGGAAGCCTCCATTTGGTGTGGTTCAATCAGCCGTATCTGGCGGAGACTTTTCAGGCCGGCCAGCGTCTGATGCTCTACGGCCTGGTCAGGCCGAAGGACGGGCGATGGACGCAGCTCCAGATGGAGAACCCCCTCTTTGAGATTCTGGAGCCCCCTCACCCTAACCCTCTCCCTCAAGGGGAGAGGGGACAAGAAGAATCCCTCGCCCCCGCTTCGGGGGAGAGGGTGGGGGTGAGGGGGCTCCCCGATCTGGTCCATATGGGCCGCATCGTGCCGATCTACCACGGGCGGGAAACGAAGACGCGGACGATGCCGAGCGACCGGGTCCGCGTCATCATGAAGGCGCTGGTTGACCAGTACGCGGACGGCGCCGTGGATGCGCTGCCGCCGGCCATCCTGAAAGGCAGGCGGCTCATGCCGTTCGGGGAGGCGATCAGGGCCGTCCATTTTCCCGCGCCGGGCGCGAATCTCGACGACTTGAACCGCGGCCGGACGCCGGGGCGCCGGCGGTTCGCCTTCGAGGACTTCTTTCTCCTCGAGCTGGCGTTGGGCTGGAAGCGCGAAGCGGTCAGGCGCGAGGCGCGCAGCCTCACCTACAATCTCGACCAACCGCTGTCGCAGCGCCTGCTGGAGGCCCTGCCGTTCCGGCTCACCGCGGCGCAGGCCCGCGTGCTGCGGGACATTCATCAGGATCTGGCGAGCCCCCATCCGATGAACCGGCTGATCCAGGGGGACGTGGGCTGCGGCAAGACCGTCGTCGCCGTCGCGGCCATGCTGGTCGCCGTGGGCTCCGGGTTTCAGGCGGCCCTCATGGCGCCCACCGAAATCCTCGCCGAGCAGCATTACCTGAACTTAAAGAACCTGCTGGAGCCGCTGGGGATCTCGTGCGTGCTGTTGGTGGGAGGACGGGGCGGGAAGAAGCGGTCGGCGGCCCAGGCCGCGATCGCCGACGGATCGGCCCGGATCGTGATCGGCACGCATGCTCTGATTCAGCAGGGCGTGACGTTTCAGAAGCTCGGGCTGGTCGTCATCGACGAGCAGCACAAGTTCGGCGTCATGCAGCGCGCGACGCTGAAGGAAAAGGGCTATGCGCCCGACGTGCTGGTGATGACCGCCACACCCATCCCGCGGACCCTGGCGCTGACGCTGTACGGAGACCTGGACCTGTCCGTCATCGATGCGATGCCGCCGGGCCGCACCCCGATCCGGACTTTCCTGTTCGCTGAGAGCCAGCGGGCGCGCGCCTACCGCCTGATCGAAGATGAGCTCGCGCAGGGCCGGCAGGCCTACGTCGTCTTTCCGCTGGTCGAGGAGTCGGAGAAGGTGGACCTCAAGGCGGCGATCACCGGGGCCGAGCGCCTGCAGCGCGGCCCGTTCTCGAAATGGACGGTCGGGCTGATCCACGGGCGCATGAAAAGCGAGGCCAAGGACCGCGTCATGACAGACTTCAAGGCCGGCCGCATCCAGGTGCTGGTGGCCACGACGGTCATCGAGGTCGGCATCGACGTCGCCAATGCGACGGTGATGCTGATCGAGCATGCCGACCGGTTCGGGCTGGCGCAGCTGCACCAGCTCCGGGGGCGTGTCGGCCGCGGGGCGCATCAATCCTCCTGCCTCCTGATGGGGCCGGGCCGCCTGTCGGAGATCGCGCGCCGGCGCCTGGAGGCCCTGGTCAAGAGCCATGACGGGTTCGCCATCGCCGAGGAGGACATGAGCATCCGAGGCCCGGGGGAGTTCTTCGGGACGCGGCAGTGGGGGCCGACCGATCTGCGGGTGGCCAATCTCCTCCGAGACGTGAAGATTCTGGAAGAGGCCCGCGAGGAGGCGGCGTTGCTGCAGCAGCGGGATCCCGATCTGGCCCGGCCCGAGCACGCGGAGCTCAAGGCGGCCCTGCTCCGCCGGTGGCATGAGAAACTGGAGCTGGCGTCGGTGTCATGATTCCACGATTCCGCCGGTTCAAAAACGATCTCCGCACCGGCTGGGCGACGGTCCGCCAGGGGTCCGCCGAAACCGTGGATCAGTCTCTGCGGGAGATCGAGATGCTCCGCCTGAAGTTCGAGCTGTACCAGGTCGAGGATCAGATCAGGGACCACTTGCGCGCGGCCGGCGAGCGGGCGTTTCAGTTGATCGAGCGGAAAGGCGGGAGCGTGCTGGACGACAAGGAGATGCGGGGCCTCTTCGAGAAGGTCGATCAGCTCCGACAGGAAGAGGCGCGCGTCCGGTTCGAGCGGGACCAGATCAAGGAGAAAGAGTGAAGAAATCCGTTGTGTCATTGCGAGAAGCGAAGTGACGAAGCAATCTCTTGG
>JAVHQA010000127.1:9448-14052 GCA_036170875.1 Nitrospirales bacterium | reverse complement strand
ACCGCCAATTGCCGTTTACCCATACCGCCCAGTGTCCTGCCAACTTGCCGCTGAGTGCGTGCCATTTCCAGCCTGGCATATTCATGTCGGATGCAACACGGAACCAAGTTTGAGGGCCAGGTCTTGCAATCACACATCGCGCCCTTACGCGGCGCAGGAAGGGGGTCAGGCACATTTTCTCGGAAGAAAATGAGCCAGACCCCGCGCCTGAAGCCAGTCCCCGTGCCGCCCCCCTCACCCTGCCCTCTCCCTCCGGGGGAGAGGGAAATCTATTAGATGCCCTTCGACCCTTCGGCTGCGCTCAGGACAGGCTTGCTCAGGGCAAACGGAAAATCTGCTTGATGCGCTCAGATCATCGTGTCAACGAGGTCGCAGTGCTCTTTCACCACTGCCGCGGACTTCGCGAGCGCCGCCTGCTCGTCGGCCGTCAGCGCGAGTTTCACCACCTCCTCCACCCCGCGCCGGCCCAGTTTCACCGGCACGCCGACGAACAGGCCGTTGACGCCATACTCGCCCTTGCATAGCGCGGCGCAGGGGAGGATTTTCTTGCTGTCCTGCATGATCGCCTCGACCATCTCCACGATGGAGGCCGACGGGGCATAAAAGGCGCTGCCTGTTTTGAGAAGCGCGACAATCTCGGCTCCGCCGTCCTGCGTCCGTTTCACCAACGCGTCGATGCGGTCCTGCGACAGACATTCATGCAGGGGCTTCCCCGCGACCGTCGTATGGCGAATCAGCGGCACCATCGAGTCGCCGTGCCCGCCCAGCACCATGGCCTGCACGTCCTTGACCGGCGCCTTGAGCTCCGCTGCGATGAAGGCCCGGAACCGGGCCGAATCCAGCACGCCGGCCATCCCCAGCACCCGCTCACGCGGGAACTTGCTGACTGTATAGGCGACGTGCGTCATCACGTCGAGCGGGTTGGTGACCACCAGCAGGATCGCGTTCGGCGAGTGCGCGGCCACCTGCGTCACGACGTCCCGGATGATTTTGGCATTGATCTCCAGTAATTGCTCGCGGCTCATCCCCGGCTTGCGGGGCACGCCCGAGGTGATCACGACGAGCGCGGACCCCGCCGTCGCCTTGTAATCCACCGTGCCCTCGATGCGCCCGCCGGACCCGACCAGCGCGCCGGCCTGCATGAGATCCAGCGCCTTGCCCTGCGGAATCCCCTCGACGACGTCCAGCAGCACGACGTCGTACCGTCCGCTTTCCACCAGGCGCTGCGCCGTCGTCCCGCCCACGTTGCCGGCCCCGATTACCGTGATTTTTTCACGTCCCACCGTGACTCTCCTTGGGCGCTTCGCCCGTGCCCTGCTCATTGCCGTCATCGTGCGAGACCCACCCGGCCACTTTGAAATTCTGGGTGCACACGAAATTCTCGCCGAGATAAAAATTCAGCTTGATCTTCTTTTTGCCGTACGTCTTCGCCAGAAACTCCTCCGGATGCTCGATCAGTTCCAGAAACGTCCCCGCCTCATACCTGCCCAACTCAATGAAACTGACGATCATGCCGGCCTTGATCTCCTGCAGCACCTTCAGCCAGCACTGCGGGTAGACCTCCCAGAACTTGGCCTTGATTTCATCGGGCGTGGGCTCCGGCCGATCTTCCCCGGGCTGCGCGGTCTTCGCGAATTTCGCCTGCCGCCGCACGAAGGGATAGGCGCGGCCCGTGAACAGCTTGTAGACCCACGGCGGGACGTCTTGCGCGTCGGTGTCTGGTTCCATGCGATCCGCCATCATGTCGTCAGCGTCCTGTAGATCCGCGGCAGCCGCTCGGGCAGGCTCTCAACCCGGTCGATGATCAGGTAGCACACGTCTCCATACATCCGTTCGAGATAGCCACGGGCTTCCCGATCCACCGTGATGCAGAAGGGATGCACGCCCAGGGCCTTCGCCTCCCGCAGCGCCGCTTTCGTATCCTCCAGCGCGTACTCCTCCTGGTAGGTGTCGTCCAGCGGGCGGCCGTCGCTCAGCATCACCATGAGCTTGACCCGCGCCGCGCGTTCCGACAGACGGCGCAGGGCATGACGGATCGCCGCACCGTCCCGGTTCTGCGCCAGCGGGCGGACGGCGTCGATGCGCCGCCAGACCTGCGGCCCGTACCGCTCGTCAAAGTCCTTCAGCACGAGGATCTGTACGTCGTTGCGCGACTGCCCGGAGTAACCGTACACGGCGTATTGATCGCCGATCGCCTCCAGCGCTTCGCACAACAGCACCAGCCCTTCCTTCTCGATGTCGATGACGCGCGCGCCGCCCGGCCCGATCTGCTGCCCCGTCGAGCCGCTCAGGTCCACGAGAAACACCGCGGCGACGTCCCGCTCCTTGCGGTCCCGTCGGATGTACACGAACTCCGAGGGGCCGGCGCGCGCCTTCCGATCGACCAGCGATTCCACCGCAGCCTCAATGTCCACTTCCTCGCCGTCGGCCTGGCGGCGCACCCGCCTCAGCGCCGGCGGGCGGATGCCTTCGAAGTAGCGGCGGATCAGGCTCACCACGCCTCCGTACCGGCTGCGCGTGCGTTCGAGAAACCCGTCCGATCCTTCCGGCGCGACCTGCTCGGCAACGCGGCACCAGTGCGTGCGGTAGTCCTGAATCCGGCCGTCCCATTCGTCATAGAGAAACGTCCTCGCTCCGGGAATCGCCGGCGGTACGCGGCCCGCGTGCTCATCCGGCACAACGGTGACATCCTCCGCCGGCGGCAACGTCCCGGCCTGTCCCTGCATCGGCGCGGACACCGACGCGGCGTCACGCAGCACGCGCGGTCCCTTCTGGGATGACGACCCGCCCGCGATCGACGGCTCACCCTGCAGGCCGTCCTGCTCGTGCGCGCCCGACTCGGCCTGGTCCGCGCCCGACCCGCCATCCTGCTCGCGCACGCGTTCCGCATCCATGGCGCCGCGATGGGCCGGCGTCGTCAGCGGACGATAGGCTCCGCCCTGTTCTTCGCCGGCCTGGGGATCCAAGGTCTGGTCGGCGTCCTCCGACGTTCCACCGGGAGAGACCGGCATCTCTTCCGCCGTGAGTTCTTCGATCAGCACGTAGGCTCGGTGCACCGCGCGGATGACGTCCTCGGCCGTCGCCTGCGGTTGCGCGACCGCGCGCAGAAGCGCCCAGGCGCGGGCGACCACCTCGTCCAGCGCCACCGGCACCCGGACTTCCTCCGGATTTCCGGCCGACATCTGGAGCAGCAATTCGACGATCAATTCACGCACCGACAGGCCGTGGGCCAGCGAGCGCCCGGCGACTTCCTCCCGCGCCACCGCCTCCATGTCGCGCCGCAAGCCCGGATATTCCGCCTTCAGACAGGCCTCGACGCGCGCGTCCTCGGCCATCACCCAGAGGTCGCGTACCAGGAGAGGGTTCGGGTAGAGCCGGAAGAACTCGTCAAGGGAGGCCGGCGGCGAGGCCGCGGTGCGCCCGTAGCGGAGCGAGGCTTGCGAGGCCAGGTCGGCCAGGCGCGCCATCGGGAGCGCGTACGTCCCGTATTCCAGGTGACCAGCCTCGTGGGCCGTCAGCACCTTGTAGAAACGGAGGTTGTCCTCCTTCAATGGGTAGCGGCGCATCCGCGCCGGAAGGAAGATCGTCGCGCCGTCGGAAGATGCCCGGTTCTGCGGGGCCGCCCCCTCCCCGCCGCCTTCATCTCGCGGGCGGATCGTCACCGGCTGCCCGCTCAGCCCCTCCGCGAACAGTTTGAGCATGCGGGCGACACTGCGCAACGCGATACCGCTTGCGGCTTCCTCGATCGCCTCCAGCGCCTTCCTGGTCTCAATCGCAAAGTAGGCGCGCGCCGCCTCGGGATTGTAGGCCAGCACCTCCATGCCGCCCCGATACCACGTGTCAAACCGGTCCGCGAGAGCAGGGGCGTCAGGGTCCGCCATCTCGATCACCTCCGGCGCCCTCCTCACATATTCCAGCGCCGCCGCCGCATCCTGCTCCGCCACCAGGGCGCCGTACTGGAGCACCCGCTCCTGCCAGGCCACATCCCGGACCAGCCGCAGCAGGCCCGGCGATTCTCCCAGAAACTCGATGGCCTGTTCGGGTGAGCGATCCGCCAACGTGTTTGTCAACGCGAGCACCCGCCGGCGCACCGCCGGCGAGGCCAGGCCTCCCAGCAGCGCCGGGCTCGCCCGGAAGAAGGCCAGCGCCGCCATGTAATCGGGCTTCCCCAGGCTGTTGGGCGTGACCAGCTTGGCGCTGACGCCGGCCCAGGATTTGAGGTCTTCAACGGACAGCACGCGCAGGATCTCCGGTCCCCTCCGGAAATACTCGATCCCCAGCACGCCGTCCCACTTGGTGAGGTCGGCCCCGACCTGCGCCCACGCCGGCAAGGCCTCAACTCCCGCCGCCGCGATCACCCCTCCAGCCCGCACCAACCCTTCGAAGGCCATGGGTGCGTCCTGCTCGGCCAGCTCCAGTGTCATGGCCAGCACCGCCGCACGGGAAGGCGCGGGCAATTCGCGCAGCACAGATGGGCCATCCCGGCACACCTTCAGCGCGACCGCCCCGGACCGCTCGCTCAGCGTCACGACCAGATCGATCCAGGCGACCAGCTCGCCGGCGGGCAGGATGTCCAGCGCCTGTGGAAGCGCCTCGGCGGCGGC
>JAVHQA010000127.1:0-9348 GCA_036170875.1 Nitrospirales bacterium | reverse complement strand
GTGCCCTTGGGCAGCGCATCAGCCAGATGGTCTCGCTCCCTGATTTCCGGATCGTTGACCAGATCATCGAGCTCTTCATTGCTCAGCGGCTTCATGATCGGCCCGACCGGCTTCTTTTTCCGGTATGCCTGCCGCTTCGCTTCCTCCGGATCGAGCGCCTGATCGGTCTCCGCCGGCGGAGTCTCGTTCGGTTGCTTCTTCTGTTCGTCGGCGCCCATTCTCGCCACCTTTAAAAGACCGCCGTGACGATCTCACGCAGGCTGCGCTGCATGTCGGCGTCGTCCGTGATCGGCCGGATGATCGCCGCCTCGCAGGCCGTCTTCGGGCTGACGCCCTGCCCAATCAGCTCGCCCGCGTAAATCAGCAGGCGCGTACTGACGCCTTCTTCCAGTCCATGATTCTTGAGGTTGCGGACTTTCTCCCCCACAGTGACAAGCCCCACCGCAATCTCCTTGTCCACGCCGGCCTCGCGCTCGATAATGCGGGCTTCCAGGTCGCGCGGAGGATAGGTGAATTCGATCGCCATGAAGCGCTGCTTGGTGCTCTGCTTGAGATCCTTCAGCACGCTCTGATAGCCGGGGTTGTATGAGATGACGAGCAGGAAGTCATCCACCGCTTCGATCATCTGCCCTTTCTTCTCGATCGGCAGGAGGCGCCGGTCGTCGCTCAGCGGGTGAATGATGACGGTCGTGTCCTTGCGGGCCTCGACGATCTCGTCCAGATACACGAGCGCCCCGTGCTTGACCCCCAGCGTCAACGGGCCGTCCACCCACACCGTCTCATCGCCCTTCAGCAGGAACCGGCCGACCAGATCGGAGGCCGTGAGGTCTTCATGGCAGGCGACGGTGATCAGGGGACGGCCAAGCTTGTAGGCCATGTGCTGGACGAACCGGGTCTTGCCGCAGCCCGTCGGTCCCTTCAGCATCACCGGCATCTTTGACGCGGCGGCGGCTTTGAAGAGGCCGATCTCGCCGTTGACTTCGGCGTAGAACGGCTCGGTTTTGACCAGAAACTGCTCGATCCCCTGCTCTAACCCCTTGGCCACTGGTTTTCCTCCCGAGAGTCTGAACTCTCGGCTATAATATAGGATATGTGGGTGCTCCCACAACTCCACTGTTTCTCGCGGCTCCGGAACGCCGCTGTTGGGCTGCTGTGCGCCCTACTCGTCCTGCCCGGGTGCATCACGTCGGAACTGGTGACCAAGGAGATGGAGTCACAGGTCGCCAGGGACATTCCGTTCGAAGCCCTCAAAGCAGAGCCGGACACGTTCAAAGGGCGCGTGGTCGTCCTGGGCGGGAAAGTGCTCACCGCCAAGCGGCTCAAAGAGGGCACGCAGATCGAAGTGTTACAGTTGCCGCTCGACGGCGCGGACGCGCCGATCATGAATCTGCCGCAGTCCAAAGGACGATTCCTGGCCTACCAGGAAGCGTTCCTCGACCCGGCCACCATCCCGGAGGGCACGGCCGTCTCCATGATCGTGGAGGTCATGGGAGCCAGGACGTTACCGCTCGACGAAGTGGATTACACCTACCCGACGCTGAAGATCCGCACGCTCAAGATCTGGCCGGAGCACCGCTACATGCCCTGGCCTGGCCCCTACTATCCCTACTGGTACAGCTCCCCCCGCCGCCTCCCCTTCCACCCGTTCTATCCTCAGTGGTGGGACCCCTGGTACTAGCCTGGACTGACAATATAAGACTCGACAAGCCTGATCGGATGATAGGCGAGCTTGGCGCGGCGGAGGCCGTCGAGGCCTGAGTCGTCCATCGTGTTGATGAACTCGTAGGGCGCCAGTTCGCGGCAGAACTCGCGGAAGATGTACGCTCCCAGCCCCTTCACCTGCCGGTCGGTGATCTCGAACAGGACGCAGAACGTTGTCGCATTCAGCGGATAGCCGAACGTGTAGGCCACCATGTGTCCGTTCACTTCCACAACGCGCCCGACCAACCCTAGCTCGGTGGCATGGCGGATGCCGGCGCAGTGTGCCGACTCGGCATCGGCGGCCATGTACCTGGACAGATCAGACGACGCATCCCCCTTCACCCCCTCCCGCCACTGCCGATACAGGGAAAGGCACGTGTCGGCATCTTCATCGCGAAATGGACGACCGGTTGGACGTGATTGTTTCACGCAATGGTTGTAGTCCACGCGCTGACTCTTATAGCGATCCCCATGCAGTCCAACGAGGTCGTCCCGCCGATAGAGGTAGTCCGGCCCCTTGGGCGTCACGCGATACCCCAGATCGCGGCAGCAGCCAGCCAGACTCTCGGGCACGTTCTCGATACGGGTCAGCGCCCTGGTTTTATTTCGCCCGGCCAGAAAGGCCAACGCCATAGGCATCGCAGGGCCGCAGGGGTCCGGCCCGATCGGCGGCAACGCGAGAAAGCAACCCTCGGCGTTACCGGCCACGAGGCAGACATGGCCCTCCATCTCCATCCATTCATAGGTGAAGAGATCGCGCCAGATGACATGATAGGGAAAGGCATAGGCGGCCAACTGGTCGCCCGGCACCGGATGGGCGGCCCGGCGGGCCTCAAACCACGAACGGTCTGCCAGCGTGAGAGGGCGGAGGGACGGCGTCGGCATGGCTTCTAGCGCGCCGGTGGAAGGCTAGATGGGCGCAACGCGCTGGTCAGATTCTCGAGCCTTCCAAGAACAATCACATCATCCTGGAATGCTCCTATTAACTGGCTATTAGAAACAAATACTTTAACTGATTCTTTAGATTCTAGAAAAGCCGTGGTCCGCTCGATGTACGCCCGCGACTCGGGGCTGCCCAGGTTGTCCCGGATAAAGGGGCATTTACTGTCCCATCCCATGACCACGGCGGAATGAGTCTGGTCCCACATGACGGCGACCGGGTAGAGACGGCAATCCAGGGGGCGCACCTCGTAGACCCCGCAATGACCGGTCTGCGGATCGAACGCCGGACAGCGATAGCCTTCTTCTCCATTGGGCACCACGGCGACCTTCGAGCCGGCATGATCCGGAAAGGCGTCCGGAGACATCCCGCTCGCAACGGCCGCCAGGATTTCCTCTTTCGTGAAGTAGGGGCGCAGGGCGCTGTCCTGTTCGGGAAAACGGCAGCAGACGTCGCAGACGAAGCAGACCTTGCTGGGCACGATCTGCTCGACGATGACCGACATTTCGCGGGGCTTCGGCGTCTCCATAGGTGGAATCATTGTACATCACGGCCGATCGGCATCCAACGTCCACTTGTCCCCGCAAGTCCCCCATGGTAGGATACATCCATCCCTGAGGAAGACAGAGTGGCCTCATCACAGAGTCCCGCAAGTTCTCTCACACGCCGGGTCCAGGATGCGCTCAACGGCATCAGGCCGGCGTTGCAGATGGACGGCGGCGATTGCGAACTGGTCGAGGTGGCCGACGACGGCACCGCGAAAATCCTCCTCAAGGGCGCCTGCATGGGGTGTCCGGCCTCCAGCATGACCGTCACAATGGGTATTGAGCGCCGGCTCAAGGCGAGCGTTCCCGAGATTACGCGGGTCGTCTCGGTATAACCCGTCATTGTGGGTGTAATGGATCGCACAACCGCGCTGGCCGGCCACCCGCCGACTGAAGCACTCCCCGATACCCACCGCGCGCACAGCCGCCTGGTCCGGTCCCGCCTCGTCGAAGCGGGCCTGCACGATGGCGCCACATGGCGCGTCTCTCCGACTCCCTTCTTGCTGACGCCCGCAGACCTCGCCGCGATTGAATCGCTGGGCCGCCACCTGCTCCGCTTCACGCAGTCACTGAACCGCCTCTACTACGACAGCATCCGCGGCGCGCAACCCCGGTGGGCCGCCGACTATCTGGACCAGGGCAAACCGTCCGATCTCATCGACGATGCGCGCGCGAGCCGGTTTAAAACCGCGCTGCCCGGCGTGATTCGCCCGGACCTGATCCTCACCGAAGACGGCTTCATGATCAGCGAACTGGACTCCGTGCCGGGCGGCATGGGGCTGACCGGCTGCATGGCCCAGGCCTACGCCGATCTTGGCTGGGCGGTCACCGGAGGCCGGAACGGCATGGTTGAGGGCTTTGCCCGGATGATCCGGAGTCTGGGACCGGAGACGAAAGCCGGCCTGGCGATTGTCGTCTCCGACGAAGCCAGGGACTACCGTCCGGAGATGCGCTGGCTCGCGGCGCGCCTGCGCGAGGGCGGCCTGCCGGCGGAAACCGTCTCGCCGGATGATGTCCTGTTCACGGAAGAGGGTCTCGCGCTGGGCAACGGCGACAGGATCACCACGCTCTACCGGTTTTTCGAACTCTTCGACCTGAAGAACATTCCCAAAGCCGACCTGCTGCTCTACGCGGTCAAGAAGGGACGCGCAGCCATGACCCCGCCCGCCAAGCCGTGGCTGGAAGAGAAGCTGGCGTTTGCGCTCCTACATCATCCCGCGCTCGAACCCTTCTGGAGCAGCGAACTGGGCGCAGACACGTTCGCCCTGCTCCGGCAGTGGATGCCGCGAACCTGGATTCTCGATCCGCGCCCGGTTCCGCCGCACGCCGTCATCCCCGGCCTCACCGCGGACGGACGCAGCGTCTCCGACTGGAAGACCATCGCGGGGCTCGGCCAGAAGGGCCGCCGGTTCGTCCTCAAGCCTTCAGGCTTCTCGGAACTCGCGTGGGGATCGCGCGGGGTGTCCGTGGGCCACGACCTGCCGCAGAAGGAATGGGCCGCAGCCATCGACACAGGGCTGGCGTCGTTTCCCAAGGTGCCGTACATCCTCCAGGAGTTCCGCAAAGGCCGGCGCGTGGCCGCACACTATCACGACCCGGTCACGGACGAGATCGTCCCCATGCAGGGCCGGGTCCGCCTCTCCCCGTATTATTTCGTCGCCGGCGAAACGGTGGAACTGGCCGGCGTGCTGGCGACCGTGTGCCCGCTGGACAAAAAGCTGATCCACGGCATGACCGACGCGGTGATGGCGCCCTGCGCGGTCCAACCATGATCCTGTACCATGTGCACTGGTGCCCGGAATGTCAGCTCGTAACACAGAGGCTGGATGACCTGGGCCTCACGTACGAGAGCGTTATCGTGCCCGACGCGCGCCCGGAGCGGGCGCAGGTCCATGAGGTCTCGGGCCAATACTACGTCCCTGTGCTCAAGGACGGCAACACCGTGCTGAGCGAAACGCGCGACATCCTGTCCTATTTGGAAACCACGCACGGCTCGAAGGCCGTGCGTTCATCATCATGAATATAGCGGGAGGGGGCCCCGCTAAAAGCGCCCCTCCCGGACCCACAACCTGAGAGGGACCCAGACAATGGAGACCTGGCAGCAGGCCCTGGCGAAAAGCATCACGAAGCCCGCGGAGTTGGCCAAGCATCTGGACGTGGACCCGTCCGCCATCGCCGACGTGGTGGCGGAGTACCCGATGCGCATCACGCCGATGTGGATGAAGCTCATCAAGGAGAAAGGCGACGCATTCTGGCGCCAGGTGGTCCCCGAGCCGGAGGAACTGACCGACGACAGCCCCGCGGACGATCCCCTCCACGAGGATCTGGACAGCCCCGTCCCCCACCTCGTGCACCGGTACCCGGACCGCGTCCTCTTCATGGTGACTAACCAGTGCCCCATCTACTGCCGCTTCTGCACCCGCAAGCGCCTCGTGGGCAAGCCCGGCTTCCTCAAGCAGGGCGAACTGGAGCGCGTGGTGCAATACCTGCAGGCCCATACGGAAGTGCGGGACATCATCCTCTCCGGCGGCGACCCGCTGCTGCTGCCGGACCACCTGCTGGAGCGCATCCTCAAGGCCCTGCGGACCGTGCCCCACCTGGAACTGATCCGGATCGGCTCCCGCGTGCCCGGCAGCCTGCCCGAGCGCATCACGCCGGAACTCTGCGAGATGATCAAGCCGTACCACCCGATCTACATGAACCTCCACTTCAACCATCCGGACGAGCTGACGCCGGAGGTCACGGCCGCCTGCGGGCGGCTCGCGGACGCGGGCGTGCCGCTGGGCGCGCAGACCGTCCTGCTCAAGGGCGTCAACGACGACCCGGCGGTGATGATGCGCCTCGTCCATCAATTGCTGCTGGCACGGGTGAAGCCCTACTATCTCTACCAGGCCGACCTGACCCGCGGCACAAACCACCTGCGCACCACGGTCGAGACCGGTCTGGAGATCATCAAAGCCCTGCAGGGCCACACGAGCGGCATGGGCGTGCCGCACTACGTGATTGACGCGCCGGGCGGCGGCGGCAAGATCCCGCTGCTGCCGGCGGACTACCTCGTCAACCTCACGCCGGAACAGGCCATCCTCACCAACTACGAGGGGAAGACCTACACGTATCCGCAACCCACACAGCCGGACGGCAACGGCAGGCGCCGCGAGCTGCCGATGGCCACGGTGCCCTCCACGCGCACAGGGTGCAGCATGGCCGACTCCATGCTCGGGTAGCGCGCGCCCGAAAACGATGAGCAAACCGGCTCCCAAACGAAAGGCGCGCAACCGCAATCGCGGGGTCCTGGCCTACCAGCAGCTTCATACGCTGGTGGACGAGGGCGTCATCTCCGCCAAGGCCCCGATCGAGGACGGCCAGTTCCAACCAGCCAGCCTCGACCTGCGGCTCGGCGACACCGCCTATCGCATGCTCAGCAGCTTCCTCCCCGAGCACGCGCCCGTCGAGCAGAAGCTCGTGGTCCAGGACCTGTTCAGTTCCGACCTCGTGATGTACGAGCTTGATCTCCGAAAAAGCGCCGTGCTGGAGAAGGGGCACGTGTACCTGATCCCGTTGATGGAGGAGCTCGCGCTCCCGAGGACGCTCGCCGCCAAGACCAACCCGAAGAGCACCACCGGCCGCCTCGACGTCTTCGCGCGTACCATCACGGACTCGCACGCGCGCTTCGACGAGATCCCTCCCGGCTACCGGGGCCGGCTCTATTTGGAGGTCGTCCCGCGGTCGTTCTCGATCCGGATCTCGTCCGGGATGTGCCTCAACCAGCTCCGCGTGGTCAGCGGGCATCCGACGGTCGGCGACAACGAGCTGCGGACGCGGCACAAGACCGACCCGCTCCTCTACGGCGACCACGCACCGCTCCCGGGGAAAAACCTCACGCTCGACGAGGGGCTGTTCCTCCGCATCAATCTGAAGGCCGAGGGCGGAATCATCGGCTTCCGCGCCAAGAAGAGCAGCCAGGTGCTGGACCTGTCCCGCATCGGCCACTACGACCCGACCGACTTCTGGGAGCCCATCCCGCAGAACCGGAACGAGACCCTGCTGCTGGAACCGGAGGATTTTTACATTCTCATGTCGAAGGAGCGCATCCGCATCCCCGCAGAATACGCGGCGGAGATGGTGGCCTACGAGGCGGCCTGCGGTGAACTGCGCACCCACTACGCGGGGTTCTTCGACCCCGGCTTTGGGTACGGAGCCGGCGACCTGCGCGGCACGCCCATCGTCCTGGAGGTCCGGGCGCACGACGTGCCGTTCCTGATCCGCGACGGCCAGACATTCTTCAAGGTGCTCTTTGAAAGAATGCACGAGCGTCCGGAAAAGGTGTATGGTCAGGGGATCGGGTCGTCCTACCAGTTCCAGGGCCTGACGCTGAGCAAGCACTTCAAACCATACCGAGGATAACCCCGATGGACGAGCAGCCCAAGCAGCCGGACGAGCGGTCTCCTCAGCACGAAGAGGACGGCGACAGCGAGCACCACACCATGGCGCTCCTGAAGTTCGTCGGCTTCGTGATGATCGTGCTGGGCTGGCTCCAGCTCCTGCTGGCCGTGAGCAGCGGATCGGAAGCCACCTCCTTCCCCTTCGTGATCTTCTTTGTCGGCGTCGTGATGTTCGTGTTCGGCACCGTCACGGCCTGGTACAAGTACGCGCTGATGGCCGCCGCGACCTTCACCGGCCTCGCCCTGCACTACCACATCAGCTCCATCGGCTCGGCCGCGCGCTGGGAAAAAGCCTCGGTGGTATACGGCACCATCGCCGTGGTCGCCTACTTCATGCTCTTCGCCAAGAAACAGCCGGTCCGGCGCATCAATCTCCCTCCGTCCCAGGAATGACCATCTCGGTCATCATCCCCACACTGCACGAAGAAAAGACGCTCCCCGACACGCTGACCAGACTCCAGCACCCCGCCTTTTCTGAAGTGCTGGTGGTGGACGGCGGCAGCCGTGACCGGACGCTGGCAGATGTCGCGCTCGCCAATCCCCTGACCCGCGTGCTCAATGCGCCGAGGGGCCGGGCCCGACAGATGAACGCGGGCGCCGCCGCCGCCAAAGGCGAGCTCCTGCTGTTTCTCCACGCTGACACGCTCCTGCCCGCGACGGCCGCGCAAGACATCACCCAGGCCATGGCCGACACCCGGATCGCGGGCGGGCGGTTCGACGCGCGACTCGTCCCTGACCGCGGCCTGCTCTGGGTCGTGGGCCGCATGATGAGCTGGCGCTCCCGCCTGACCGGCATCGCGACGGGCGACCAGGCGATCTTCGTGCGGAGGAAGGTCTTCGAGGACCTCGGCGGCTTCCCGGACATCCCGATCATGGAGGACATCGCCTTCAGCCGGCGCCTGAAGCAGGCCGGCCATGTGGCCGCTTTGCACAGTTGCGTGATGACATCAGGACGCCGGTGGGAACGGCACAGCGCGATCAAGACCATCCTGCTGATGTGGTGGCTCCGCCTGCTCTTCTATCTGGGTGTGAGCCCGGCTCGCTTAAAACGCATGTACGACGACGCGCGATGAGCACGGCCCTGATCATCTTTGCCAAAGCCCCGATCCCCGGCGCGGTCAAGACGCGCCTCTGCCCGCCGCTGGACGAGGAGGAAGCGGCCTCGCTCCACGGCTCGCTGGTGATGGACGCGATCGAGCGGACAAAGGGCCTGCAGGGCATCACGCTGTACGTCGCGGGCGCGCCGGATCTCGACCATCCGTTCTTCAAGGTGATGGAAGGGCGCTACGGGGCGCGTCTGCTGCTGCAGCGGGGGCCCGACCTGGGTTCCCGGATGCAGCAGGCGATGCAGGAGGCCTTCAATCAGGGCGCCAGGGACGTGCTCCTGACCGGCACGGACCTGCCCACACTGCCCCGTGCCCATCTGGTTGAGGCGCTCACGCTCATCAAGAAGCACGATGTCGTGTTGGGGCCGACGGCCGACGGAGGGTATTATTTGATCGGTTTGCGAAAGATGATTCCTGGATTGTTCGACGGCATCGCCTGGAGCACATCAACTGTGTTCGCGGAGACCAAAAAGAAAATTGAATCGGCGGGCTTGTTGCTGGGGCTGCTATCCGAGTGCCGCGACGTCGATACGTTGGACGATCTGAAACACTTCATCACGCTCTGCGGCAAAGACCGCAACATCACCAAACGCACCGAAGGGGCATTGCGTTTG
>JAVHQA010000126.1:0-2909 GCA_036170875.1 Nitrospirales bacterium | reverse complement strand
CGGCAGACATACGCCTCCACGTCGGGCGCGAGATGCGCGAACGTCCCCATGGCCCCGGAGATTTTGCCGCAGGCGATCGTCTCGCGCGCGTCCCGGAACCGGTCGCGGTGGCGTGTCGTCTCGTCGTACCAGACGGCCAGCTTGGCCCCGAACGTGATGGGTTCGCCGTGGATGCCGTGCGAGCGGCCGATCATCAGGGTGTCGCGGTGCTCCCACGCGCGGGCCTTGAGCACGGCCAGCAAGCGGTTGATATCGTCCAAAATCACGTCCGCGGCCTCGACCATAAGTACCGCCAGGGAGGTATCGAGAATATCGGAAGACGTCAGCCCCATGTGCAGGTAACGGGCCGCCGGCCCGGCCTGCTCCGAGATCGACTCGATGAAGGCGATCACGTCGTGCTTGGTCACCCGTTCCAGTTCATCGATGCGGGCGGGATTGATGCGGGCCCTGGCCCGGATCTGCCTGATGGCGGACGCGGGCACCAGCCCTTTTTTCGCCAGCGCCTCGCAGGCCAGGAGTTCCACCTGCAGCCAGGTCTCGTATTTTCGCGCAGGCTCCCAGATGGCCCGGAGGTGGGGCCTGGAGTACCGGTCAATCATGGGCCACCGATGGGATTGACGTCAGTGCTTCCGCGGCCTTGGCGCGCAGGCCGGGCTCGTCTCGAAGAATGCGGTCCAGGATGCCGTTCACGAACGCGCCGGACTGCTCGTCGCCGAACAGCCTGACAATCTCGATGGCTTCGTTCAGCGTGACGCGGCCCGGGATGTCGGGCATGTACAGCAGCTCATACACGGCGATGCGCAGGACGGTCCGGTCCGTAATGGCCATGCGGGACACGGACCAGTTCTCCGCGTAGCGGCCGATCACGGCATCCAAGTCATCCGCGTGTGCAATGACTCCCTGGGTGAGCTCGTCGGCGAATTTCCGGGTTTCCGGATGCGTCTTGTTCTGCGCCCAGAAGTCCTCCAGCCATTGCGTCGTGTTGCGATGGATGTCCCACTGGTAGAGGACCTGGACGGCCAACTCGCGTCCCTTGCGGCGCAGACTCATCGTGTCCTCTTGCGGGGGGAATGCCGCGCCGGCCCGGGTAGTTTTTCCAGGCGTTTCATGAGATTCGCCATTTCGATGGCTGACACCGCCGCTTCATACCCTCGGTTAGGGCCACCCTTTCCGGAACGCGCATCCGCCTGCTTCTCGGTGTTCGCGGTCAGTACGCCGAAGATGACCGGCAGCCCATATTCGTAAGCCACCCGTGCGATTCCGCGGCTGACTTCGGCGCTGATGTAGTCGAAGTGAGGCGTCTCTCCGCGGATCACCGCGCCCAGGCAGATCAGGGCATCGTAGCGGCGCGAGCGAGCCAGCGTGGAGGCGACCAGCGGAATCTCAAACGCCCCGGGGACGATCACCACGTCGATCGCTTCGTTGCGGACCCCGCCCACTCGCAAGGCATCCAGCGCGCCTTCCAGGAGCCGTTTCGTCACGTCCTCGTTGAATCGGCTGCGGATGATCGCGAACCGTAATCCGGCGGCGGCGCCTGCGCCTTCAATCACCGTCGGCACGTCAAACCTTGTCCAGGAGATGGCCCAGCTTGGCTTTCTTCGTCTGAAGATAGCGAATGTTCGAAGCCTGGGGATGGATCTCGATCGGCACGCGTTCGACCACCTTCAGCCCGTACCCTTCCACGCCGACAATTTTCCGCGGGTTATTGGTGATGAGACGGATCTTGTGCAGCCCCAGTCCCACCAGCACCTGCGCGCCCACCCCGTAGTCGCGAAGGTCCGCCTTGAAGCCCAGCGCCAGGTTGGCTTCAACGGTATCCTTCCCTTCATCCTGGAGCTTGTAGGCCCGCAGTTTGTTCACCAGCCCGATGCCCCGCCCCTCCTGGTTCAGATACAGGAGCACGCCCTGCCCGGCCTTGTCGATCATCTGCATCGACCGGTGGAGCTGATCGCGGCAGTCGCAGCGGAGCGACCCCAGGACGTCGGACGTCAGGCATCCGGAGTGCACGCGGACGAGCACTTCATCGTTCAGCTTGATCGTGCCCTTCACCAGAGCCACATGGGCGCCGCGGTCGAGCTCGTTCTCAAAGACGTGCGCGACAAATTCGCCGAAGATCGTGGGGAGCTTGGCCTGGGCGATTTCGCGCACGAAGGTTTCCCGCTGCATGCGGTACTCGATCAACGCCTTGATCGTGATCAGCGTGAGCTGGTGGCGCTGGGCAATCTCCTGAAGCTGCGGCACGCGGGCCATGGTCCCGTCTTCGTTCATGATCTCGCAAAGCACCCCTGCCGGCTGGAGGCCGGCCAAGCGTGCCAGGTCCACCGAGCCCTCGGTCTGCCCGGCGCGCTTGAGGACGCCCCCCTTGTCCGCCCGGAGCGGAAAAATGTGGCCCGGCCTGGCCAGATCGGCCGGCTTGGTCTTGGCATCGATGGCGGTCTGGATCGTTACGGCCCGGTCCTTGGCCGAAATCCCGGTGGTGATCCCGCGACGCGCGTCGATCGAGACCGTGAAGGCGGTGCCGAAGGCGGCCGTGTTCTCCGTGACCATCGGCGGCAGTTGGAGTTCCTCCACCCGCTCGGGAGTCAACGCGACGCAGATGAGGCCCCGCCCGTGGGTGGCCATGAAGTTGACGGCCTCGGGTGTGACCTTCTCGGCCGCCATGACGAAGTCGCCTTCGTTCTCACGGTCTTCGTCATCCACCAGGATGACCATGCGGCCCTTTTTGATGTCCGCAATCGCGCTTTGAATGGAATCAAACTTCACGGCGCCCCCCTCCGAACACACTTTCAGCATACTCTTTTGGGCGCTGATTTTAAAGGGAGAAAACGGGGAAGGGCGCACGGCTGTGCGCCCCTACAGGGGATAATGGTCGGTTCCGATGTAGGGGCGTACAGATGTACGCCCTCTCA